>NZ_JBALOZ010000181.1:0-7848 GCF_036965125.1 Bacillus sp. JJ1503 | reverse complement strand
TTTTAACATGACCTTCTTCCCATTTTTCATTATAAAAAAAGAAACCTCTTTGCGAAACAGCAAATCACTGTAAATAATTACAATTTATCGAACAAAAATCTGATCGTTTTTTTATTTTTTCAGGTAAAAAAGTCCTGAGTTTTATTAAATGATAAATTGTAACAAAAATAAAGCAAATTTTCATTTTACTTAAAATTTGTAAAAAATATGTAATAAAAAAACCCCTTTCTTGTCGAAAAAGGGGTTTGGTTAGAAATTAATGAGATTTTAATTTCTCAAGTTCAAATAAAAACTTATCATTCAGAACCTTAATATAGGTTCCTTTCATTCCAAGTGATCTGGATTCAATCACTCCTGCGCTTTCTAATTTGCGTAAAGCGTTAACGATTACTGATCTTGTAATCCCTACGCGGTCTGCAATTTTCGAAGCTACGAGCAAGCCTTCACTGCCATTTAGTTCTTCAAAAATATGCTCAATTGCTTCTAATTCACTGTAAGAAAGCGAACTAATGGCCATTTGTACAACTGCTTTACTGCGGGCTTCTTCTTCGATTTCCTCTGCTTTTTCACGTAAGATTTCCATACCAACCACTGTAGCTCCATATTCGGCCAAAATAAAATCATCGTCATGGAATTGTCCATTCAATCTTGCAAGAATTAACGTACCAAGACGTTCCCCGCCTCCGTTAATTGGAACAATTGTTGTTAATCCTGTGCTGAAAAGATCTTTGTTTTCTACAGGGAAAGCTGTATATTCGCTTTCTACGTCAAGATTAGGTGATGTCTCCTGAATATTAAATAGATTATTCGTATATTCTTCAGGGAATTGACGATCTGCAAGCATTTGCTTCATACGATCATTTTCAATTTGCTGGTTAACTGCAAAGCCTAGTAATTTTCCGCGTCGACTAAGTACAAAAATATTAGCCGTTATGACATCACTTAATGTTTCTGCCATTTCTTTAAAGTTAACGGGTCTGCCAGCTGCTTTTTGCAGCATCGCATTAATTTTTCTAGTTCTTGATAATAAATCCATTAGTTTTTCCTCCATTTTGCTTAACAAAAAAGCTTATTCTATTTTATCTTGAAATAATAAAAATTATTTGTCTATCTATTCACATATAACTTAACAAAAACTTTACAATATAAATTGGCTTAAATCTTTGTTCCGCGAAATTGCACCTAATTTCTCTTCAACATATTGAGGAGTAATCGATATCTTTTCCATCGTTACATCTGGCGCTTCGAAAGATAAATCTTCAAGCAGCTTTTCCATTATCGTGTGAAGACGTCGCGCTCCAATATTGTCGGTATTTTGATTCACTTCAAAGGCAAATTCAGCAATCCTACGAATAGCATCGTCAGAAAATTCAATTTGTATACCTTCAGTTTCCAATAAAGCTTGATATTGTTTAATAAGGGCATTATCAGGCTCAACTAAGATGTTAAAGAAATCCTCAACGGTTAGCTTCGTTAATTCTACACGGATTGGAAAACGCCCTTGCAGCTCCGGAATTAAATCTGAAGGCTTCGCCATATGAAACGCTCCAGCTGCCATAAACAGAACGTGATCAGTTTTTACTGTGCCATATTTGGTTACGACTGTAGACCCTTCTACAACTGGAAGAATATCTCTTTGGACACCTTCTCGTGATACATCTGCAGATGATCCTCCGTTATTGCGGCTTGCAATTTTATCAATTTCATCAATAAATATGATGCCGGACTGCTCAGCACGAAAAACAGCTTCTTGAGTCACTTCGTCCATATCTATTAATTTTTGCGCTTCCTCATTTGTTAATACATTTCTTGCTTCACTTACAGTCAGTTTTCTTTTCTTCCGGCGCTTAGGCATTAACCCGCTTAATGCATCCTGCATATTCATGCCCATTTGTTCCATTCCAGAACCTTGCAGCATGTCAAACATGGATGGAGGCTGTTCCTCTAGCTCTACAGTAATGAATTCATTTTCAAGTTCACCTAAGGCTAGTTTTTCTTTCACTACCTTGCGTTTTGCTTGAATATTCATATCATCTGAAGTTGTTGAATCTTGATCTGACTGATCATTGCCTCCACCAAATAGCATTTCCAGTGGATTCTTATAATTTACAGTCTTTTTATTTGAAGGAACTAACAATTCTACTATGATCCGATTGGCACTGTCTTCTGCACGTTCCTTCACGCTATTCATCTTTTCTTCCTTAACGAGTCTTACAGATGTTTCTACAAGGTCTCTAACCATTGATTCAACATCTCTTCCAACATATCCGACTTCTGTAAATTTAGTCGCTTCCACTTTAATAAAAGGAGCCCCGACTAACTTTGCCATTCGGCGGGCAATTTCAGTTTTTCCAACACCCGTAGGTCCAATCATTAATATGTTTTTAGGACTAATTTCATCACGGAGCTTATCTTCTAGTAATCCACGGCGATATCTGTTTCTTAATGCTACAGCTACTGCCTTTTTTGCATCCTTTTGGCCAATAATAAATTGATCAAGTTTTTCAACAATTTGACGGGGTGTTAAATCCGTTCCTTTAACCATCAGTCAGCTCACCATCCCTTAAAGTTCTTCTACTACAATATTGTGATTCGTGTAAACACAAATTTCAGCTGCCATTTCAAGAGAGGCTTTTGCAATTTCTTTTGCAGTTAAATGATCCCCAGCGTAACGTTTTAATGACCTTCCTGCTGCAAGTGCATAATGTCCGCCGGAGCCGATTGCCAATATCCCATCATCAGGTTCAATAACCTCACCGGTGCCAGAAATAAGCAGGAGGTTTTCCGCGTTCATGACAATAAGCATTGCTTCAAGCTTACGCAATATCTTATCGCTTCTCCATTGTTTAGCTAGCTCCACAGCGGCTCGCTGCAAATTTCCATTGTATTCTTCAAGCTTGCCTTCAAACATTTCAAATAACGTGAAGGCATCTGCAACTGAACCTGCAAAGCCGGCAATTACCTTCCCATTAAATAGCTTCCTAACCTTACGTGCAGTGTGTTTCATGACTACCGCATTTCCAAAGGTCACTTGACCGTCTCCAGCCATTGCGCAATTCCCCTTGTGATGCACAGCGAAAATAGTTGTTGCATGAAATTGAGACATTCTTATATCCTCCTTTGCCGTTTATACGTAAACTAAAGCTTTGATTTACAAATTCAAGTTTTCGTAAATCTGTATCTTAAGCTCTTGGATGGTGTGCTAAATAAGAATTTCTTAAATATTCGCCAGTAACATGCGTATATACTTGTGTTGATGATAAAAAGGCATGGCCTAACAATTCCTGGACGGTTCTCATATCCGCTCCATTAGATAGTAAATGTGTGGCAAACGAATGTCTTAGCATATGTGGATGAATTTTGCCATTTAAAGACGATTGTTCAATTAGTTTACTAAGGATATGCCTTATCCCTCGAGGCGTTAATGGTCTCCCTCTGCTATTCAGAAATAAATAATCATTCGGAGCTTCTTTTGTTAGCAAGCTTCTGCGACCGTTATTTATGTAATATTCCAAAGCATCATGTGCAAAGCTGCCAAAAGGGATATACCTTTGCTTGTTTCCCTTTCCATGAACCAAAACAGTTGATAAGTACATATCAATATCTTTTAATTGAATATTGCTGCATTCGCCTACGCGCATACCAGTAGCATATAGAAGCTCTAATAACGCTTTATTTCTTTGCCCTAATATCGTTTCCGTTTCACATGCATTAAATAACTCTTCCAATTCTTCCTCATAAAAAAATTCCGGAAGCTTTTTTTCAAGCCTTGGAATGGAAGCTAGGGCAAAAGGGTTTTCACTAACTATTTTCTCCCTGACAAGGAATCTAAAAAAACTTCGCAAACAAGAAATTTTTCTAGCCACCGATTTTCTTGCAAATTTTCTTTCATAAAGCTTTGTAAGATAAATACGGACATCAGAATACTTTACATCCTGCAAATTGTTAATTGCTTGTTCATTTGTGAACAAAAAGAATTCGTTAATATCCTGTTGATAATACTCAATAGTATATTGTGAATAGTTTTTTTCAATTTGTAAATATTCAATAAACATCTTTAACGAATTGTTCACATTTTGGTCCATTCATTATCACCTCACAAGGGCTTCTAAATAGTATCATATTTTAGAAGCCCTTGCAATTAAATTCCCTCACTTTTCACAAAGTTCTGAATTGTTTCTAACGCTCGGTTTGCATGCTGTTCGTTACGTTCTTTTTTTCCTCTAATTTTAACAGGAAGTTCAGGCAGCAACCCAAAGTTAGCATTCATTGGCTGAAAGCTTTTCTCGTTAGCTGATGTGATATATCTTGCCATACTTCCAATGACCGTTTCATGCGGAAATTCTACAAGATCCTCACCATTAAGCAATCTGGCTGCATTTATTCCTGCTACCAATCCGCTCGCAGCAGATTCAACATAGCCTTCAACACCAGTCATTTGTCCTGCAAAAAATAAATCTTCTCTGTTAATGAATTGATACGTGGGCTTCAATACCTTCGGGGAGTTAATAAAAGTATTACGATGCATAACCCCATAGCGGATAATTTCAGCATTTTCTAATCCCGGTATTAATTGAATAACCTCTTTTTGCGGACCCCATTTTAAGTGAGTTTGAAACCCAACAATATTATATAGTGTTCCTGCTGCATCATCTTGACGAAGCTGAACTACTGCATATGGTCTTTTTCCCGTTTTTGGATCCTCTAAACCAACTGGTTTCATCGGACCAAAAAGCATTGTTTTCTTTCCTCTGTTTGCCATAACCTCAATTGGCATACACCCTTCAAAAAAGATTTCTTTTTCGAATTCTTTTAATGGAACGGTTTCAGCGCTAATTAAGGCTTCGTAAAATTTATTGAATTCTTCCTCTGTCATCGGGCAGTTTAAATAGGCGGCTTCTCCTTTGTCATAGCGTGATTTAAGGTAAACCTTATCCATATTAATCGATTCTTTTTCAATAATTGGTGCTGCCGCATCATAGAAATATAAGTATTCCTCACCTGACAATTCCTTAAGCTTCAAAGATAATGATTCACTTGTTAATGGTCCTGTAGAGATGATAGTAGTACCATCAGGAATATTAGTAACTTCTTCTTGAATGACAGTCACATTGGGATGATTTTTCACTTTATCCGTTACTCGTGCCGCAAAGTCATGGCGATCAACAGCCAATGCCCCTCCAGCAGGCACAGCACTAGCATCAGCTGACTCAATAATAATTGAATTTAATTTTCGCATCTCTTCTTTTAGAACTCCTACCGCATTCGTAAGCGTATTTGCACGAAGCGAATTGCTGCATACGAGTTCCGCGAATTTATCTGTGTGATGAGCAGGTGTTTGCTTCACAGGTCTCATCTCATAAAGCCTAACATGAATCCCTCTATTAGCAAGTTGCCATGCAGCTTCACTTCCAGCTAACCCAGCACCTATAACATTTACTGTTTTATCCTTCATTTTCTGACCTCCACGTTTCAAAAACATAGCTATCTTACTTTACACCTAATCGATATCATTTTGCAATTAAACAATACACAGATTTATGATTTTTTCTATTATCATTCCCTACATATCCTAAAATGAGGAAGATTTCAGTCCCCATAAGAAAAGAGTGAGCCAATAGCCCACCCTTAACCTTGCTTCTCTTCCTTGTAATCACATTCGATGCATTGAACTTGAACACCTTTTTTCAGCTTCTTTTCTATAAGAAGATTCTCGCATTTTGGACAGCTGCGCGGTAAAGGCTTATCCCAAGAAATAAAGTCACATTCAGGGAAACGGTCACAGCCATAAAAAATTCGCCGTTTTTTACTCTTTCTCTCTATAATATTTCCTTCTTTACACTTCGGACATGTAACGCCAATCTCTTTAACAATTGGTTTTGTATTTCTGCAATCAGGGAAATTGCTGCAAGCCATAAATTTTCCGTAGCGACCCATTTTAAAGACCATTGGGTTTCCACATTGTTCACAATCTTCTCCTGCAGGCTCATCCTTAATTTCGATCTCTTGCATTTCTTTTTCTGCTATTTCTAGATGTTTTTCAAAATTAACGTAAAAATTATTGATAATTTCTATCCAATTTACCTTTCCTTCTTCAATATAATCCAGATCTTTTTCCATCTTTGCGGTAAATTCAACATCTAGAATATTCGGGAAAAATTCAAACATTAACTCATGAACAATTTCTCCAAGCTCAGTTGGGATAAATCGCTTATTATCTAACGCTACATATCCGCGCTTTTGAATGGTATCCAGAGTAGGCGCAAATGTGGAAGGGCGTCCAATCCCACGCTCTTCAAGTGTTTTTACTAATCGTGCTTCAGTATACCTTGGCGGAGGCTGCGTGAAATGCTGTTTCGGATCAATATCCTTTTTAATGACCTCATCACCCTCTTTAAGGTCAGGAAGCATTTTATCTTTTTCCTCAGCCTGATCATCAGTGCCTTCTACATACACTTTCATAAACCCAGGGAATTTCACCTTAGATCCCGTAGCTCTAAAAATAACATCGCCATTCATTAAGTCTACACTCATCGTATCCATAACGGCTGAAGCCATCTGACTTGCCACAAATCGCTCCCAAATTAACCTGTACAATCGCAGCTGATCTCTTGAGAGAAATTCTTTTAAACTGGCTGGCTCTTTCGTTACACTTGTCGGTCGAATAGCCTCATGGGCATCTTGCGTATTCGATTTCTTTTTCTCTTTCTTTTTATCCACCTGCAGAAAATCCTTGCCATAAGCTTCTTCGATAAATTGGGAAGCCTCTCCTTGAGCAACTTCTGAAATTCGAGTAGAATCCGTTCTCATATACGTAATTAACCCGACTGTTCCCTCTTTGCCAAGGTCGATTCCTTCATAAAGCTGCTGAGCAAGCATCATTGTTTTTTTCGCCCGGAAATTTAATTTTCTTGCTGCTTCCTGCTGAAGTGACGAAGTAGTAAATGGAGCAGCAGGATTCCTTTTACGTTCTTTTTTAGTAACTGATGTTACTTTAAATTTGTTCCCATTCATCTTACTTAATACAAGCTGAACATCATCTTTTGATTTTAAATCAAGCCTGTTAGTCCCTATTCCATAGAAAGATGCTTCAAAGCTGTCTTTTCCTTTTAGGAAATCGCCTTCAATGGACCAATACTCCTCAGGTTCAAAAGCTTTAATTTCTTTTTCCCTGTCAATAATTAAACGAACTGCTACAGATTGTACTCTGCCGGCACTTAAGCCCTTTTTTACTTTTTTCCATAATAAAGGGCTAATATTATATCCAACGAGCCTGTCAAGCAGCCGTCGCGCTTGCTGGGAATCAACGAGGTCCATATTAATAGGTCTTGGATGTTTAAACGATTCTTTAATCGCATCCTTCGTTATTTCATTAAAGACAACTCGGCAATCAGATGAAATATCCATATTAAGGCTGTGTGCCAAGTGCCAGGCAATAGCCTCTCCCTCACGGTCGGGGTCAGCTGCGAGATAAATTTTCTTTGCCTTTTTTGCTGCTGTTTTTAACTCCTTCAATACTGGGCCTTTTCCGCGTATTGTAATGTATTTCGGCTCGTACTGATTTTCTATGTCAACACCCATCTGACTTTTCGGAAGATCTCTAACATGTCCCATGGATGCTCTAACTTTATATTTTTTTCCAAGATAACGCTCAATCGTTTTCGCCTTTGCCGGCGACTCAACGATTACTAAAAACTCAGACATCAATAGTCCTCCTTAAGAGGGGATTTTAAAAGAAATATCAACTATTATTGTACAACAGTTTCATCTTTGTCAAACATTATTATCCAATTTAAAACGGTTTCATTAATTTATTAACGATTTATTATGGAATTTATCATTCTTAAT
>NZ_JBALOZ010000180.1:0-6431 GCF_036965125.1 Bacillus sp. JJ1503 | reverse complement strand
GTATAATGTGTTCATTATCAGATTATTTAAACCCTTTGTCCTTTCTGCTTTTTTATTATCCTTCACCTCCCCACTCTCTTTTAAACTAATGTAAGGAGACAAAATGAAAATGAATGCTGTTGGCGTAATTGTAGAATATAATCCTTTTCATAATGGACATGCTTTTCATCTGCAGGAAGCAAAAAAACTTGCAGATGCTGAAGTTGTTATTGCGGTGATGAGCGGTAATTTTCTTCAAAGAGGCGAACCCTCCCTAGTATCAAAATGGAAGCGCACAGAGATGGCATTAAAGGCCGGAGCTGATATTGTTTTTGAACTGCCATATTCCTTTGCTACACAGCAGGCTAATTCATTTGCAAGCGGCGCAGTTTCCATTCTCGAAGCTGCAGGATGTCATTCCCTTTGCTTTGGAAGTGAATCAGGAGATATCGAAAGCTTTTACCGGACTATCACCTTCCTTGAAACAAATAATGAACATTATCAAAGACAAGTGAAATATTATTTAGAACGAGGAAATAGTTATCCGAAGGCAACTTCTTTATCTTTCCATGATCTATCCCCACATAAAGAGTTGCTTGATATGTCAAAACCTAATAATATATTGGGTTTTCAATATATAAAGGCTGTTCAAAAACAAGGTGCTTCTATTCAGCCTTTGACAGTGTCTAGGAAGAGTGCAGATTATCATGATCCTCATTTTTCTTCTGAAACGATTGCTAGTGCAACAAGCATTAGAAAAGCCTTATTCTCAGAGGAAGGTAATATGGCTGACCTTAAACAATACATGCCTAAAACATCCTATCAAGCACTACTTGATTATAGACAGGAATTCGGGCTTTTTCATCAATGGGAGACCTATTGGCCGTATTTAAAATATAGAATTCTGCATTCCACTTTGAAGGAATTAAGCTTTATTTATGAAGTGGAAGAAGGTCTAGAAAATCGTCTTGCTGACGCTGTACTCGTATCGAATAGTTTTAATGAGTTTATGAAAAAAATAAAAACGAAGAGGTATACGTGGACAAGGCTTCAAAGGGCATGTTTACATATTTTAACAAATAATACAAGAAAGAATGAAATGAATAATCAAGCTGAAAAAGCAGAATATTTGCGTCTATTAGGAATGACTTCTAAAGGGAGACAGTATTTAAACAAGAAAAAATCACGGCTGCAGCTGCCTTTAATTTCAAAAATTTCCTCAGTGCACAATAATCAACTAGCACTTGATATTAAAGCTTCCCGGATTTATTCAATGGGTGCCTTAGGAAATGCCCAGCAGCGCCTGTTGGAAATGGAATTTAAACAGCCGCCGCTTTTCCTGGAATAACAAAAATTCAACATCAAAAATAGCGGTTTATGCCGCTATTTTGATTTTAGTTTATATAAATAATCAATGGCTTCATCAAATGTATCAACGGGAACAACTTTCATTTTTGAACCAATATCCTTCGCCGTCTTTACTGCCGCATTATAATTAGAATCTTGTGCTCCACCTTCTTTTGGAGCAAAGAAAATTTCTGCACCAGCTTTATCAGCAGCAACAATTTTTAGCTCAATTCCCCCAATTCTCCCTATCACTCCTTTTGAGTTAATCGTTCCAGTTCCGGCAATTTTATATCCTCTCGTATAATCTTCTTCCACTAACTGATTATATATTTCCAACGAGAACATAAAGCCTGCGGAAGGTCCGCCAATATCCTCGCTGTTTATCGTTACATTTGGCTTTACCTCAATTTCCTTATCATCCACTAAGGCAATCCCAACACCAGCTTTTCCAGTCTCTTGAAGTTTTTGTAACGCAATCTTGATCTCACTTATTTTATTTTGGCGTTCAAATGTAAACTCTACTTCGTCACCTTCATTTTTTCCGGAAATATAAGTAATAAATTGATCTGAGGATTCAAATTCCTTCCCATCAACTTTAAAGATGCGGTCACCTGCTTTCAGTTTTCCATCAGCAGGCATACCAGGCTTCACATTCAAGACAAAAATGCCATGATACTTATAATGAATGGGAATTTTCGCTTTCTTGTATGCCGTTTCAATGGCTGACTGTTTAGAAGAAGACATTAAATGAAGCTGCCGAACATTATATTCTTCATCCGTTTCGTTTTCCCTCCTGATTTCATCAATTTGATATAGTTCATGATATGGGTTTAGCTTTGCAATGGCATATGAATATATATTTGCTTTCCCCATCCTCACAGTCGTCAGCATGAAGCTTCCTGCTTCCTCGTATCCGTTTTCGACTTGAATGATTGGTCCAAGTTCTTTTGCTAAGCCTGGCTTAGACACATAGTACGGTAAGGAATAAAAAGAACTTAATATTAGAATGATTGCTGCGGTCATGAAGGAACGTATAATGTATTTATTTCTCATTCACTTGCAGGCTCCTTCCACTGGTTGATTACTTCTTTAATTTGTTTAATTTGCTTTCTCGTTTCTTCTTCCCCAATTCGAATGATATCTTCAATATTTGTAAATGCTCTTGAACTATACATTTCAACCCGTGGCTTAATCATAAAATCCGAAACAATTTCCCGATGAGTGACTAATTCCATCTGCAAAATATCCAAACTCTGCATAATTACATCGTAAATGGATGTAATTTCAGCATTTGTTTTGACATGTGATACATCTATCGCAATGACAATATCTGCACCCATTTCCTTTACAACAGATACGGGGACACGGTCAACAACCCCGCCATCTACAAGGAGACGACCGTTAAGTTTTTCAGGAACAAATATCCCAGGAATTGATATACTGGCACGAACTGCATCAGCAATGGGACCTTTTTCAAAGATCACCTTTTCCCCAGTCATTAAATCTGTTGCAACTACCTTAACCGGCAGCTCTAATTGCTCTAAATGTTTGCCGTGAGTAAAAATACGTATAAGCTCCTTCACTTTTTTCCCTGCAATAAAACCCATTTTCGGAACAGTAAAATCCAGATAATATTTACGTTTAAAAGCTTTAGCTAATTTATATAAGCGGTTAATATCCAATCCGGCCCCGTAAAAACATCCAACCATCGCGCCCATACTGCTCCCAGCTATAAAATCAATCGGAATTCCTTCTTCCTTCAATACCTTAATAGCTCCTAAATGTGCAAACCCTCTAGCTCCTCCTGATCCAAGTGCCAATCCAATTTTCGGCCTTTCCAAAAAGATTCCTCCTTCGAGGCTATTTTTCTTTGTGTTATGAGCTGTATGCCTAAATGTGAGGTAATTAATGATTCATGTTCAATCTTATGGTCTATTTTACTGTTCTATGAGTATATTGATTTATAGAGGACAAGGCTTATTTGAAGTAACAGTCAGTTCAACTTTTGAGGGAGGCTCTGCCTAGTGTTACGTTCTAAAATAAAAACAATCATTCTTGCCTTATCCGTAACGATGATGGCCATATCACTTATATCTTTTCCTCAAGAGTCTGTAGATGCTTCCATAAGGGGCTTGAACATGTGGTGGGAAATCGTATTTCCTTCCCTTTTACCTTTTTTTATTGTTTCTGAAATGCTTATAGGGTTTGGAGTAGTCAGGTTCATTGGTGTACTCCTTGAGCCGCTTATGCGCCCATTATTCAAGGTTCCTGGTGTTGGCGGGTTTGTTTGGGCAATGGGCATGGCATCCGGGTTTCCTGCAGGTGCAAAATTAACTGCACGACTAAGACAAGAAGGTCAAATATCCAAAACTGAAGCTGAACGATTAGTTTCCTTCACTAATTGTTCCAATCCATTGTTTATTTTCGGTGCTGTGTCTGTCGGTTTTTTCCATAATGCAAAGCTTGGTGTAATCCTTGCATTAGCTCATTATTTAGGCAATATTACAGTTGGACTTTCAATGAGATTTTATGGCCGTAAAAACGAAGCGACTAACGAGAAGAAACAAAGAAAGCCCTCTATTAGATATGCATTATCCGTCCTTCATCGTACGAGAATTAATGATAATCGGCCGATTGGCAAGCTACTTGGCGATGCAGTCATGTCGTCTATTCGAACATTATTAATGATTGGCGGATTTATTATTCTTTTTTCTGTCATTAATAAATTACTTTACCATCTTGGAATTACCGCCTTTTTAGCTGGCGGATTAGAATTTATCCTGTCAGCATTTAGTCTTCCAGTTGAATTAAGCACTCCATTTATTTCGGGTATTTTTGAAATCACTCTTGGGAGTCAGTTGACCAGCCAAGTTCAGGAAGCAACTCTAATGCATCATGCAATCATTACAAGCTTTATTTTAGCATTCAGCGGCTTTAGTGTTCAGGCGCAAGTCGCAAGTATACTAGCACAGACTGATATTGATTTTAAGCCGTTCTTCATTGCACGGATATTTCATGGTTTTTTTGCTGCTTTATATGCAGCCCTTCTCTGGAATCCTGTATATGAGCGTTTTTACAATACTGAACAGCCTTCGAATGCAGTGCCAGTTGCCTTTTTGGGTGAAGGCTCCTGGATGCATAAATGGTTTACAAGTCTTTCGGAAGCCGGTCCTCTTATCACGATCTTCGCATTGCTATGTTACACAATATTACTTGCAAGAAGATTAGGAAGATAGCTTTAATGTAATGTAAATTAACGAGCACGAAATGTGCTCGTTTGTTTTATTTATTAAATTTATCCTTAAGTGCTTCTTCTACAGCAGGGGGAACAAGCTCAGAAACCTTTCCATTATATTTGGCAACTTCCTTTACAATACTAGAGCTTAAAAAAGAATATTGATTGTTTGTCATGATGAAAAAGGTTTCAATTTTATCATTTAGTACACGGTTCATGGAAGTGATCTGCATCTCATATTCAAAATCCGAAACTGCACGCAGACCGCGAATAATAGCGCTTGCATTTACCATATTCGCATAATCCACAAGCAAGCCCTGAAAGGCAGAAACCGTCACATTTGGTATCTCCTTAGTCACTTCCTTTATTAACTTTAACCTTTCATCAACAGTAAATAATGGATTTTTCGAAGAGTTATTTAATACAACAACATGAATTTGATCAAATACTTTTGCTCCTCTTTTAATAATATCCAGATGTCCATAAGTAATTGGATCAAAACTACCAGGGCAAACAGCAATACCGCCCATAATTATCCCCCTCGTATATTTATATCGGCATATGATAGATTGTTATCGCAATCATACCGTATTTTTCATATTTTCGCTTTTCAAGTCTTCCAACAGTGTCAGGTAATTGAATATCAGAGCCATGCTCACATACAATGGTTCCGCCTTCAACAAGCACATTTTCTGTATTAATTATTTCCATCAGTTTTAAAAGCTGCTGTTTTTTATAAGGAGGATCCATAAAGATAATATCAAAAGATAATTCTCTTTTTATAACTGCCTTCAAAGCTCTTTCCGCTTCATTTCGATAAATTTCTGCTCTGTCCTCAAAATCACATGTATTCACATTTTCGTGAATAGTCTGAATCGCTTTCCCATCCTTGTCTACAAAAATCGCCTTCTCAATGCCACGGCTTAAAGCTTCTATGCCAAGCCCCCCGCTCCCGGCGAATAAGTCAAGGACAGTTCCCCCATTAAAATAAGGTCCAATCATATTAAACATGGCTTCCTTCACTTTATCAGTTGTTGGTCTTGTTGAACTTCCAGGTACGGCCTTTAGTGCCTTTCCTTTTCTAGTTCCTGAAACTACTCTCATTATTCATTATCACCACTAATCATTACTCTGTCTATTTTTTCCTTCCTATCCTATCATAATTATTATCTGTCGCCAACATGTTATTCGATTCATCCCACCAAGGTGTAAAAAAATGATGATTGATCCATTTAATGGACCACTGGAAAAAAATATCCCTAATAGTGTATATCCAGAGCTATTGTGGAAATAATGTAATTAACAGCATCTATTCGAGGATGTTGTTGCCAACCGCGGAGAAGACTTACGTTTCCCCATAAGTTCTTCCTCCGGTTTCTCCTCTCCCTTTGCCTTCTATCCTTAATGAGGATATAGAAGGACCCTGCAGAATTTCTGCAGGGTTTTTTATTTTTTCCAAACCTGTTATCTTAATAAGAAAAAATAATTTCATCATCCTCTTCTTCAATCGTAACCTTAAACAATGTTTCAATCCATTGCCCGCTCATATATATATTTCCATTAATGACCGCTAATGGTCTTTCTAATAAACCATAATCATCTTCGTTATATATAAAAATATTTCTGTTTAGAAAAAAACGGTATGTATTTGACCCTTTCTTTAGAAGAATAGTTTCCTTATCAGTAAGAACTTCTGCTTCATAATCTAATGCTATCATTGTATTAATAAAAGGAAACATACTATTTCCTTCTTCAAAAATAACCTCTAATCCTTCATTAGCAGTACCATTTACAACAACTTTTCGAGAATCGTAAAAATAAAGAGGAACAAGAGAGTCGACTTTCCCTTCATTCAATGTGAAAAATCGGG
>NZ_JBALOZ010000179.1:13713-15165 GCF_036965125.1 Bacillus sp. JJ1503 | reverse complement strand
GAGATCCCCATGCAAGTGAAGCTGACAGATGGAACGGAAGAAAGGCGCTTTGGACTGCCGGATGTGTTTATGAATGCTATTTCGGCAGCTCAGTCAAAAGAGGATAACGTTGTATTAGTACGTAAATGGGTGGAAGTTGGAGTACGCTACGGTGAATTTGATCAAGTAGGGAAAGAGGTTGTTGAAGAGTTAATGGCAGCCTATCCGGATAGCCGTCTTAACCTGTTTGTTGAGCAAGCTAAAAATCCTGAAAAAAGCAATCAAAAGCTTGTTCGCAATCTAATAAAAATTAATCTTAATGATTTAGAGGATCCAGACTGGCGCATCCGTTACCAGAAGCTTGAGCAAATGGATGATCCCGAAATTTCTGATTTGCCAGTATTGGAAAAAGCTTTACATGATGAAAAGGCCTCTATTAGAAGATTAGCAACCGTTTATTTAGGAATGATTGAAGATAAACAAGTTCTTCCGCTGCTCTATAAAGCGTTGAAAGACAAAACTGTCACTGTAAGAAGAACCGCAGGTGACTGTCTTTCTGATTTAGGATTTAAAGAAGCCATGCTAGAAATGATGCAAGCCTTAACGGATAGCAGTAAGCTTGTTCGTTGGCGTGCAGCCATGTTTCTGTACGAGGTTGGAGATGAATCAACTCTTCCTGCACTTAAAGCAGCTGAAAATGATCAGGAATTTGAGGTAAGTATGCAAATAAAACTTGCTATCGAAAGAATCGAGCAAGGAGAAGAAGCGAAGGGTTCTGTTTGGAAGCAGATGACGGAAGCCAGAAAGAATTAACTTTATCTTTATCGATCCAGATAATATTTTTGAAATTGAGCATAGGTTATAGTATTCTAACCATATAAAATGACAAACGGGAGATGTGTGAAAAATGTCAATGGCTTATGAAGAATATATGAAACAAATGGTTAAACCAATGAGACAAGAGCTTGTACAGGCGGGTTTCAAAGAATTATTGACAGTTGAAGAGGTTGAACAATTTGTAGAAAACGCAGAAGGAACGACACTTGTCGTTGTCAACTCTGTTTGCGGCTGTGCAGCAGGCCTAGCTCGTCCAGCAGCAACTCAAGCAGTGCTAAGAACGGAGAAAAAACCTGATCATTTAGTAACTGTTTTTGCTGGCCAGGAAAAAGATGCGACTGCGAAAATGAGAGAATACTTCGAAGGATTCGAGCCATCTTCTCCATCAATGGCTTTATTAAAAGGAAAAGAAGTGGTTCATTTTATTCACCGTCATGATATTGAAGATCATTCAATGGAAACAATTATGGAAAATCTTCTTGCTTCATTTGAAGCAAATTGTTAAATACGAATTGACTAGGATGTCTTATGACGTCCTTTTCTTTTTAGATACAGGTGACGTGAGATGATTATAACAACAGCTGGCAGAACAAATGAAGACATGACTACTTACGCAATTAATATAGCAAAAGAATT
>NZ_JBALOZ010000179.1:0-13685 GCF_036965125.1 Bacillus sp. JJ1503 | reverse complement strand
TTGCGGCTATTCAAAAGATTGAAAAAGATGATTGTATCGTTGTTGGGAAAGAGAGACTTGAGCTTTATCCTATCGGTGAAAAAGACCCTTTCTTTTTTCATCCGAATTCAGCCATGTTCAGAATAAAGAGGATCATGAAAGGAGAACATGATCCTTTTATTGAGGCAGCGTCCATATGTTCAGGGAAAACAGTTCTTGATTGCACATTAGGACTTGCATCAGATAGTATAGTGGCAAGCTTCGTGGCAGGGAAGGAAGGGAAAGTAACGGGAATAGAAGCAAATCCCTTTTTGGCTTATATGGTTAATAAGGGTCTGAAATCTTGGAATGCGGACATACCCATGATGAATGAAGCTATGAAGCAAATAAGGGTAGTAAATATGTTCTCTCTATCCTATCTCGAAAGTCTTCCAGATCATTGCTATGATATCGTTTATTTTGATCCGATGTTTGAAGAGCATATTCTAGAATCTGATGGCATAAAGGCGTTAAGCCGTTTTGCAGTCTACGAGGATATCACCCAGAAATTAATAGATGAAGCTTTAAGAGTCGCAAGGGAACGGGTCGTATTGAAGGATCATTTTCGCAGCTCTAGATTTGAAAGGTTTAAATTTGACGTAAATATAAGAAAATCCTCCAAGTTTCATTTTGGAGTATTGAAAAAAGCTTGATGTACTAAGGAAGGAAATATTTTTACATACTCCCTTCCTTTTTGTTTTGGCATTAATCTGCGATGGCTAAATAAACAAAATACCCTAGCATAATAAAAATAATGAATGTGATAACAAGTGACAAATCCACAGAAATATCCCCTTTCACTGTTATTATTTAAGTTATATGGAATTTTCAGTATACTATACCCGAAAATACTTGCAACTATACAAGCTTTATACTTTTAATATTTTTGCTTTTTTGAAAAATAAATCCATAATTATTATTTTTATTTAAAAGTGAAACCATTTTTCCTTTTTATCGTAAAAGCAAGTATAATAGAATAATAGTATTGATACCGTATAAATAGAGAGGGATCCATGATGAAAATAACAATGGCAGAGAGAATGAATTCTTTTCAGGAAAGTATCTTTTCAGAATTAGCTTATTATAAAAAATTAAAGCTTTCAGAAGGACAGGAAATTGTGGATTTAAGCGTTGGCAGTCCGGATACTCCGCCACCAGCTGTTGTGACGGAAACGATTGCTGAATTAGCGAAAAACCCCAATTTATTTGGTTATTCGATGAGAGGGACTGATGATTTTCACGAAGCAGTAACCACCTATTATGACCGACGATTTCGTGTATCGCTTGATCCTAATCATGAGGTTTCACTTTTAATGGGTTCTCAGGACGGTTTAGTCCATTTTCCAATGGTTCTTTGTAATCCTGGTGATTATGTGCTCGTTCCTGATCCAGGCTATACTGCATATGAAACTGGAGTTAGTATGGCAGGAGCTAAATTATATCCTATGCCGCTAAAAAAGGAAAATCAATTTCTCCCTGATTTTTCCGAAATTCCAGAGGAAATAAGCGAAAAAGCAAAGTTAATGATTTTGAATTTTCCAGGAAATCCTGTTCCAGCAATGGGAACGCAAGCTTTCTTTGAAGCGGCCATTGCTTATGCAAAAAAATACAATATCGTTATTTTGCACGATTTTGCTTATTCTGAGCTTTATTATGATGAACAGCCAATTAGCTTTCTTGCAGTTGACGGAGCGATGGAAGTTGGTATTGAGATGAATTCATTATCAAAAAGCTTTAATATGGCTGGCTGCAGGATTGCTTATGCGGCAGGAAATCCAGAAATTATTACGATGCTTGCTAATTTTAAGTCAAATGTGGATTACGGAGTGTTTTTTCCGATTCAAGCAGCTGCTGCTAAGGCATTAACAGATGAATCTAATTTCCTAAATGATCTGCGAGCGATGTATAAGAATAGAAGAGATGTTCTTGTGAATGGCTTGCGAGAAATTGGCTGGAATGTCAGTGTGCCTAAAGCCTCTATGTTTGTCTGGGCAGAAGTACCTTCATCCTTTTCTTCAAAGGAATTTGCCATCGAACTAATAAATCGTGCAAATGTGGTCGTCACGCCTGGAAATGCATTTGGCTCTTGGGGAGAGGGTTATGTGCGAATTGCACTTGTACAGTCAGAAGAAAGATTACAGGAAGCGGTTCGTAATATTAAGCAGTCAGGGATATTAGAAGCAGTAACGAATTAGTAACGGTAGGAGGGTTTAATCTATGCCTAATTGGCTTCGTAAATCACTCGTTGTCATGGTAACCATTTTAACCTTTGGATTGGTTACACCTTCACAAGCTTTTCTTTATGATGATTCTAATGCAGTAAAAACATCGAAAAAAGATATTTTTGATACTTCTCCGGAAGATAAAAGTGTAATAAATAATCCTGCATTGGCAGATGAACCTGTTGGGTATATTAGTAAAGAGGATTTTATTAGGCAAATGCTCATGAAAGCCGAAGCTCAATCTTATACGAAGTTTGGGGCAAGGATTAAACCAGTCATCGAAAATGAATTCTCTGAAGTAATCCTGCCTAATATTGAAAAAGCTATAATGAATGTTGCTGCACAATACCCTGAAGAAGAGTTAGCCTATTTAACAGTAACTGAGAGCCCAGGTAAAGGTCACTCAGAGAAGATTTTTAATATATCTAGTGAAAAAACAAGCGAAGATGTTATTCGCTTTCATGTTAGGAGAGATCAGCCTCCGCAGCAAGGCTACTGGTTTAACTTTCATTACCATACACATCATGATCAATTTCAAGCACACCATGAGCTTGGGAGTATTTATTGGGATAAAAATACCCCGCCAAAATGGATGAGTTAAATAGAAAAGCGGAAGCGCCTTCGGAACAATCAAAGGACAATTGTTCCTGCGATAAATATTCGCAGAAGCTTTCCTTTGTGCTCACCCCCGACAAGCTAACGCTTTTACTCGTTCGATGATTTTGCTGCCGAAGCATTCCTTGTGGAGCTAGACAGTGCTCAAACTTAAGAAAGTTTTACTATATTTTTAAAGTTTTTTTATAGTAAATTGAAACTTTTTTAGAAAAGCATCGTAAATAAAACATATTCTTTTTTTTGGAGGTAATAAAAATGGCTGTAAGTTTATCAAAAGGTCAAAAAGTAGATTTAACAAAAACAAATCCTGGACTATCAAAAGTAGTTGTAGGCTTAGGATGGGATGTAAATAAATATGACGGCGGCAATGATTTTGACCTGGACTCTTCCGTATTTCTGCTTGGAGATAATGGAAAAGTAGCATCTGATAGCGACTTTATATTTTATAACAATACGAATGGCGGAAATGGTTCTGTTGTACATACAGGTGATAACCGTACTGGTGCAGGTGATGGCGATGATGAACAGGTAAAAGTTAATTTAGCGAATGTTCCAGCTGATGTACAGCGTATCACGTTCACAATTACCATTCATGATGGAGAAGCTCGAAATCAAAACTTTGGACAGGTTTCCAATGCTTATGCTCGGATTTTAAGCGAAGATTCTGGAGAAGAGTTAATCCGCTATGATTTAGGGGAAGACTTCTCAATAGAAACGGCAATCGTTGTGGGTGAATTATACAGACATAATGGTGAATGGAAATTTAATGCAATTGGAAGCGGCTATCAGGGCGGCCTTGCTGCATTAGCAAAAGATTTCGGTTTGCAAGTTGGATAAAAAGCGAAGCTGCTAGATCAGGTGCTTAAATAAAAATTCTATCGAATAAAATTTTCCATTGGATATGCTGGTAGTTCATTCCTTTTGTTTAAAGGCAGTATACTGCATATCCTTTGATACGATAAAATGTGAATTAACCTACAAACATAAACTAGACATTTTCGGGAGGAACAAACAAGAATGACGATATTAGAAGGTATATTACACACTTATTCCCAGTTTTTTAATTGGGAAATGTGGGTTCAGGTTTTATCAGATCCAGTTAGCTGGGGATTAATAGGAACACTTGTTATTTTAGAAGGGCTTTTATCAGCAGATAATGCTCTAGTTCTTGCAGTAATGGTAAAGCATTTGCCGGAGAAACAACGTAAGAAGGCACTTTTTTATGGATTACTCGGGGCGTATGTTTTCCGCTTTATCGCAATCGGTATTGGCGTTTTCCTAATCAAGCTATGGTGGGTAAAAATATTAGGAGCCGGATATCTTGCTTGGTTAGCCATTAAATACTTTATTGATAAAAAGAAAGAAGCAGAAGCAGATGACGATGAAATTAAGGGTATGAACCAAAGCGGTTTATTAATTCGTCTCTTCGGAACATTCTGGGGAACTGTAGTTGCTGTTGAATTAATGGATATTGCCTTCTCTGTTGACAGTGTATTAGCTGCATTCGGGGTCAGCCAGGAAATCTGGGTATTATTATTAGGCGGTATGCTTGGCGTTTTAATGATGCGTGGGATCGCAGGCGTGTTCCTAAAGCTAATCGATCGAGTGCCAGAGTTAGAAACATCAGCTTATGTTCTTATCTTGATTATCTCTGTGAAGATGCTATTAGGTGTTGCAGGTATCCACATTGACCATATTTATTTCTTCATCATTTTACTTATTACATTTGCAGCTACGTTCGTTGTACATTTCATGAATAAAAAGAAAGCAGCAACTGGTGAATAATAGATTACTATATGATTTTTAGGGAACAGACAATTGTCCGCTCCCTTTCTTTTTACCTATTTTACTTTTGTTAATTTATTGGAAACGGAGCAAACAGGATGAGATTATTTACAAACCTTAGCGATATTCATTGCAATGAAATTTTTTATAAAAAGCCTCAAGAGTTTACAAGAAATTCAAGGAAAGACATCCTATCCAATGCGCTGGGGGCAACGCTCTATATGCCGGCAACCCGTCCAAATATTCATCAGGACTTACTAACAAAAAAACATTCAGGGTTGACCTCTATGGTTATTTGCTTAGAGGATGCAATTGGTGATGATGAAGTAGAACTAGCTGAGTCTATGCTTGTACAGGAACTAAGAAATTTAAAAGAAGATATGGAGAAAGGCCTTTTAATAGAGGATGACCTGCCATTAATGTTTATCCGTATTCGCAGTTATGAACAGCTTAAGCGATTAATGAATAGTATTCAAAAAGGTTTGGATTTATTAACGGGCATCGTCATACCGAAATTTTCTCCAGAAAAGGACAAGCTAGTTTTAGAGGAAATTAGAAGGCTTAATGATGCAGGCCATAGACTGTTTGCACTTCCGATATTAGAAACAAAAAAGGTCATTGAAAAAGAAACAAGACTAGATGAGCTAATGGCCATTAAATATTTGGTGGACCAATATGAGGATCTCATTCTCAATATTCGAATTGGGGCAACTGATTTTTGCGGATTATATGGCATTCGCAGAAATTCGGATACGACTGTTTATGATATAGCGGTTATTCGCGATTGCATCTCAGATATCGTTAATGTTTTCTTGCGCTCTGACCATCCATATGTTATATCCGGGCCTGTTTGGGAGTATTTCTCTTCAAAGGAAAGGATGTTAAAGCCACAGCTAAGACAGACACCTTTTCGCGAGAAATATGGGCAGGAAGGAATTCATTTTAGGTCAGAATTAATTGATAAACATATGGACGGGCTGATACGAGAAATATTGATGGATATTACAAACGGTTTGACAGGGAAAACGATCATACACCCTACCCATATAAGACCGGTACAGGCATTAAATACAGTATCATTTGAAGAATACCTTGACGCAAAAAATATTATCGATAAGGCTGATGGGAAGATCGGTGTTATGAAAAGTAAATTCTCTAATAAAATGAATGAGATTAAACCACATTACTATTGGGCGCAAAAAATTCTATTAAAATCTGAAGTTTACGGGGTGCTAAATGAAGAATACACTTACATCGACTTGCTCACCAACGAAATTTACGCTTCCGATCCTCAACCGGTTGAGCGTTGAAATTGAGATAACCGAAAATCCATATCAGCTGCCAATCGATGAATTGTTTATTATGGCA
The DNA here is from genome assembly GCF_036965125.1 of Bacillus sp. JJ1503. Classification (NCBI taxonomy): domain Bacteria; kingdom Bacillati; phylum Bacillota; class Bacilli; order Caryophanales; family Bacillaceae; genus Bacillus; species Bacillus sp. JJ1503. The sequence continues at coordinate 7,677 of NZ_JBALOZ010000179.1, read as the reverse complement.
GCGAGAATTAATAAAAAGAGATCCTTTTTATTTGTTAGCAAGGTTTTAGGAAAGCATATCCCTATTGAGCCTAGGATGGGAATGTTAACAGGGGCTTTGCTGGCAAATCGTTATTTAGAGAAGGTTACATTTGAAAAAGCGGGTTTAAGGGAAAAGCTAGTTTTCTTGTTTAATAATGGTTCAGATAGTTTTGCTGAACAGCCTTTTGTAGGTGAACATTTAAATCCAGTTATTATCGGTTTTGCAGAGACGGCAACTGCACTCGGACATGCCTTTTATCAATATTTCCAAAAAGCAGATTTCTTCCATACAACGAGGGAAAAGCTCGTAGGGTTAGAACCAGTTATAACCTTTGAGGAGGAGCATTCCCATGCTACCTCACACCGTTGTTATATCGATGAATCACTATTAAATAATCAGCGGGAGGTTATATTAGTCGATGATGAAATGACAACGGGAAAAACGGCCATAAACATTATTCGATCCATTCAAAAACAGTTTCCACGAGATAAGTATACAGTTGTGTCTATTTTGGATTGGCGTTCTGAGGAGGACCAGCTTTTATATAAGGAGCTTGAAGAGGAGCTTAAAATCACGATTCAATCAGTAAGTTTGCTTAAAGGGTTTATGAAGGCGATTGGTTCACCAGATATTGAATGTCGAACACCTTCACCATTAAGCGTTGCTTCCGTTTCCCAAACGGTGGAAAAGATTGTGCTTCATGATATTTTCCCAGAACATACTACCGCTATCCACTATTCATCTATTTCATTAGAAGGGAAAATAAAGAGCATTCCTTATGTAAAAGAAACAGGCAGATTCGGAATAAATTCTGTGACAAATCATGAATGGAATCAGTCAATGGAGGAAGTGGGAAGGTATTTAAAAAATCATAGACTAGGGGAAAGAACACTTTGCCTTGGAACAGGCGAATTTATGTATATGCCGATGATAATCGCCTCGTACATGGGAAATGGTGTCAGCTATCAGTCTTCTACTAGAAGCCCTATATACGTTGAAAATCGTCAATCGTATGGAGCAGCATTTGGTCTATCATTCCCTAATCCAGAAGATTGGAAAGTCGACCAATTTGTTTATAATATCTCCCCAAATGAATACGATGATCTGTTTGTGTTTTTTGAAAGAGCGGTATCGGAGGAAGAACTGAAGCCATTCCTTAATGAATTGAAAAAGACAAACATTAGAGACATAAAAATAGTATTCTTTAATGGAGGTTTACGAGATGAATAGTTCAATAAATAATATAACAAAATTTGGATCATATGCAGAAAATGACGTGATTTTTCTTTTGAAGGATCTAAGCCTTTTTCAATTGGAGGGTTCGATTGATAATCGGGAAAAGCAAATTCAGTTAGGACAGCATTATAGCGAAACTTTACCGGTTGAATATCAGCCACCAGACTATTATATAGAATTATTTCGCGAAACATTGCTCGAATATAAGCAAAAAGTCGCTTTATGCACAGGGATCGTTGCGGAACAAATTTACAAGTTAAAAGGAGAAAATACTGTGCTAGTTTCCTTGGCACGGGCCGGTACTCCGATCGGGATCTTAATCAAACGTTATATTGAGGGAAGATATCATACAAATTTACCTCATTATAGTGTTTCTATCATTCGCGATAAAGGTTTGGACGAAAATGCAATTCAATATATTTTAGAGAAACATCCGGGAAAAACCATTCAATTTGTCGATGGATGGACAGGTAAAGGTGCCATTTCGATTGAATTAATAAAGGCTTGTAAGGATATTTCAGAGAAATATGGTGTTGCGCTTGATGATAGCCTCGCTGTACTTGCAGATCCTGGACATTGTACGACTCTTTATGGAACTAGAGAGGATTTCTTAATTCCTAGTGCGTGTTTAAACTCAACAGTATCTGGATTAGTAAGCCGCACAGTACTAAATAAAGAACTTATAGGTCCCAATGATTTTCATGGAGCAAAATATTATCAGGATTTAGCTGGTTCTGATGTTTCCAATGAGTATTTAGATGTAATTACGAATGAATTTCCTGCTATTTATGAGGAAGCTGCTAAATCTGCGGCTTACCTGCTTGAGTACCATGAAAAGGCAACATTTCAAGGTATGCAAGATGTGAAAAAAATAAAAGAAGAATATTATATTGAGAATACAAATTATATTAAACCGGGTGTTGGAGAAACGACAAGGGTTTTACTAAGAAGAGTGCCGTGGAAAATTCTCATGAAGGATATGGAAAGTCCATATGTCAGACATATATTAATGCTTGCTAAAGAAAGAAATGTTGAAGTTTTACATTATCCGGAGATGAGCTATACATGCTGCGGATTAATTAAAAAGGTAGGAATGAAATAATGAAAATGTTTGCGTCAGATTTAGATCGTACACTTATTTATTCAGAGCGGGCCCTGGCAGACTTCAAACAAACAGAAGTGAATGATCTAATCGGAGTGGAGAAAAAAGCAGACCGGGAAGTTGCGTTTATGACAAAAAGGTCTGCAGAAGCTCTTCGCCAAATTGCAGACCATATGTTGTTTGTTCCTGTAACGACTAGGACTTGGGATCAATTTAATCGAATCTTTATATTTTCGACCTGCATTCCACTAACATATGCAATCACGTCAAATGGTGCCAATATCATTTATAAGGGGGACCCTCTGATCGAATGGCAAAGATTAGTCAAGGAGCGTCTGACAACTGAATGCAAACCCATTAAAGAAATGGAAGAAGATTTGCGGGAATTAAATATACCGGGAACGATAAAAAGGGCCGAAGGATTATTCTTTTACTATATTCTTGAAGAAAACTTGAGCCTGGAAGCAATCATGATCGTGAAACATAAGGCGGCTGAAGCTGGCTGGAGAGTTTCAATACAGGGAAGAAAGCTCTATTTTATGCCAAATCCAATAAGCAAAGGCGAGGCTGTTAAGTTTATTAAAGAGCGTGAGGGAATCTTAACTGTTTATGGGGCTGGTGATTCACTGCTTGATCATGATTTTTTAAAAGATTGTGATTTTCCATTTGTTCCATCTCATGGGGAATTGGCCAATGAGAATATTGAGGATGCTCATTATATGTTAACTAATAAAAGAGGAGTAATGGCTGGGGAAGAGATTTTATCAAAAATATTTAGGAATATAACAGATGTAACGATTAGCGGCTAATCCCCAAGCCACTTTCTTAAAATTAAGAATAGGCCTCCTCCAAACATGTATGAAGTAAAAAAGATAATAGAACCCCATACTAATGAGAAATGCAGAGACATTGTCATAAATGTAATCAGTAAGGACCAAAAAAATAAATCTACTAATACAAAATATCCCGAACCCAAAACTGTTTCAACGGGCTCTAAATCTGATTCTTGTAAATGGTATTTCGCCCTTCTAAATAGGAACCTCATTTTATTCACCTTCTATAATTCAACGTACTTAAACATATGCAGGGACGAGAAAAAGGGTGAAAGATTGAAAATAGAAGAATTTCATTCGAAGTTTTTTTGGAATATTGATGGAATCGTTTTAGAAAACTTCTTCAGGTGTGATATGATGGTAATAACTTTACATATTCATATTTTTTTCTGCTTTTAGAAAAATTTATACATGCTATTACCATCTTTCGCTTGCAAAGGGAAGGGAAAATAAAATGAATCATTCTTATAATCAAATAAAAACGAATTTATTGCCAGTATCTAATGATAATTGGTTGAGTACTTTGAAAAAGCCATTGAGGGAAAGGCCGCAATTTTCTATTGAGCAAGGCACCATTCATTTAGGTCAAGTGGTTGCCCGCTTTTTAGGTGTTCCTTTAGATGAAGATGAGTATTATAATCGTCTTTATGATCTAATCCATACAGAGCAGGCTGACCTCATATTAATTAGCGAAGAGGCACTTGATAAATCAATCGATAATCATCACTTTCAAGCCATCCAAAAGGTGTTAAATATTAATAGGGATCAAAAGCTATCCATTAATCGATTTGTGGCATTCCTTGACGGTGAACAGCTATTATTAAAATCCAATATCCCCTCTTTGCATCGGAAAACAAGGGAAGCGATGATTTCGACATTGCAGCTGTTTTCAACAGTGGAGCCAGAGGGGTTAAACAGTCAAGAATTGAGAAGGGTCCTTGTCGATGTTATTAAATGGACATTTAACCATCTTGGACAAAATTGGAACCATATCGATCTGGAAAAAGCGATGCCGAAATTTTTATGGTATGGAGAAACGAATAATAGCCATAAATACTTCCTTTTTTATTTAATGAATTTAGGGTGTGATCTTGTATCTTTCTCGCCATCAGGGAGTGATTGGCTTGCTGGTTGGAATGAGGGGTTAGAAGGAACCTTTGTTTACAGCTATCCTGAGAGAAAGGACCCGGAGCGATTTCCAACTGAAAAGAGCAGACGCTCGGCTACTGTTGCCTACCGGGCTTCAAGAGAGATTGAGTCTATATTAAACCATGAAGGGTCTGGTCTTTATAAGCCATGGCAGCTCCGAGATTATACGCCTTTATCTGTCACGTTGAAAACAACATACGATGAGCTTTTTATTTTAATTAAAGAAAAGGCAATGGTACGGCCAAATTTTGAAGTGAAAAACGGACAAGTCAAAATTCCTTCTATTTTTGCTAAAGTACAAGGTGTAAGCAAAAATCGGAAGGAGTATTGGGACCGCTTACAATTAATATCAGAGTACGATTATAGTCTTTTAATTAGAAGATTCCCATTTACAAATAATGTGAACAATGATTTTCGATTTCATTATCGCAATGCCCTCGGTAAAGATGGGTTGCTTGATCCTCATAAAATGGTGACGGCGCACTACTGGAAATACCAGCACTTGCCAACCGGACTTCAAAATGGAATAGCAACAGCCATTCGAAATATATGTGCACGTCCATATATTAAACCAATCTATCACGAAAATATCGAGGAATTGAAAACCTACTTATTTTCACAAGGCATGCAGATTCCAGCAAGTGTTTTGCAGCTGCTCCAAAAATTTGACTATTCACAGGATGTACCGAAGCTCATTCTCTATAACAATGAACTCAATGGAACAATGACAAGGACAGATGCAGCATTGTTATTGCTGCTAAATCAATTTGGAATTGACATTGTCCTTTACAATCCGCCAGGACATAATGATTTAGAAAACTTTATAGAGGATGGAATATATGATGTGCATTGGCTGGAGGATGTTGTATTTGAACAGGAGTTTAAAGAACCTTCCATATTAAAAAAGGTAAGAGGAATATTTAAAAATTTAAGGGGAGACTGATGTCATGAATCAATTGCAGCAGACAAATCTAGATCTTACTTTGAATAAAACGCAAGAGGATAAACTTACAGAAGCATCAGCATCGGAAATTAAACTAGCTCTTAGAAATGACCCTGAGGTGCAAAACTTAGCACGGTCTATTGATGAGAGAGATCAAATCCAAATTCTTGAATTTGGTAAAGAGCCAGCTACTCAAATTTCACGTTTCTCTGATCAAATATTAAGTAATATGAGATCCACAAAAGTTGAGGACTCTGGGGAATTATTAAAGCAGCTTGGCAGAATTATGGATAAGTTTGATAAGAAAGACTTTGAAAAGACATCTGGAGGGTTATTCGGTAAGCTCTTCAAAAAAGGCGAAAAGCTTATTGATAAGCTCTTTGGGAAATACCAGACGATGGGCCAAGAAATTGATAAAGTATATGTGGAAATATCAAAATATCAAGGTGAAATGGTCGACTCTACTACAATGCTTGATCAAATGTACGAGCAAAACTATCAATACTATTTAACATTGGAAAAATACGCGGTAGCAGGACAAATGAAGATTGACGAGCTTAAAGCGAATCAGCTTCCTCAGCTTGAAGCACGAACGGCTGCAGGAGATCAAATGGCTTCCATGCAGCTAGATACATTGAGAAATGCCATTGACCTTATGGAACAAAGAGTATACGACTTGGAAATGGCGAAAATGGTATCACTTCAAACAGCACCGCAAATTCGTTTATTACAAAGAGGAAACACAAAGCTCATTGGAAAGATTAATTCCGCTTTTGTTACAACGATTCCAATCTTTAAAAACGGCTTGATACAAGCGGTTGCTGCCAAACGTCAAAAGCTAGTAGCCGATTCCATGAATGAGCTTGATAGAAGAACAAATGAAATGCTCCTTCGCAATGCCCAAAATATTTCCTCGCAAAGCGCAGATATTGCTAGACTTGCTGGGGCACCAAGCATTAAGATTGAAACGATAGAGGAATCCTGGAATATTATTATTAAGGGAATGCAGGAAACAAAAGCAATCGAAGAAGAAAACAAACGTATGCGTGCAGAAGGTACAAGAAGATTAGAACAGCTACAGGATAATTTTAAAAAAATTAAGCACCAAGGAAGCTAACCAAAAAGCATTCCCCCTTACTTGTGCAGCATGAAAAAGCTAAAATAAATGAAGAAGACAAAGATCTAAAGGATCAAAAATTTAATGAGGTGAAAACATGGCTATTAATTTACAAAAAGGTCAAAGAGTCGATTTAACAAAAGGAAATCCAGGATTATCAAAAATTATGGTAGGACTTGGCTGGGATCCAGTACAAAGCCGCGGCGGTGGATTATTAGGATCACTATTCGGTGGTGGTGGCGGAGCAAATATCGACTGTGATGCGTCCGTAATCATGTTAGGTGAAAATGATAAAATTAGAAATAACAGTGATGTCATTTACTTTGGTAATTTAAAAAGCAATGACGGAAGTGTACAGCATACAGGTGATAACTTGACAGGTGACGGAGATGGAGATGATGAGCAGATCTTAATCGATTTAAGCCGTGTTCCAGCACAAGTTCATAAACTTGTATTCGTTGTTAATATTTATGACTGTGTAAAACGTAAACAGCATTTTGGGATGATCCAAAACGCGTTCATTCGCATTGTGAATTCTGCAAATGGTCAAGAAATGATTCATTACAATTTGACAGATGATTATAGCGGCAAAACATGCTTAGTTGTTGGTGAAATTTACCGTCACGGTGCAGATTGGAAATTTGCAGCAGTCGGAACAGGCACTTCCTCACCAGGCTTAGCTGATGTTGTTCGTTCCTATACTTAAGTAAATTTGGTTAACGAGCTCTGGCAAATTTGTCAGGGCTTTTTCATATTTCCGACTATTTGAAAAGGAATTTCCAAATTTTCGCTAGACTGCGATTATATAATGCTATTTTTTCATATGGTATAATTTAAATAAAATATATTTTAGAGAGTTTAGAAGTTTTCCTTAGTGCTGCGGGAGGGGGAGTCTACGATGAAAAGAATAGTGGCATTGTGTATATTAACGACTCTTACCCTTACTTTAATGGGCAGTTCGCAAGCAGCAATGGGCGGTATTCAACTGAAGAATTACCCGCACAATTCTCTTCTTCACCAATCCCTAGTTCTCCAATCTCCAAGTTTAATCGGAAGTATTATTATCCTTCCGTTTGATCCTTTCGATGAGCTTAAAGCAGCTGAGATTATCGAAAGGGTTGACCATTTACCTTATTTTCTATTGAAAAAAATAGCCAAAGAAGATATTAAACTTAAGCTCTTTGTCGGCAAATTAACGGACAATCCAACGGCACAGTATTTATCCGGGATGATTCCGAGGGGGTACAAAAGTCAAACTACTTGGGATGATGTTCCA
>NZ_JBALOZ010000178.1:0-13568 GCF_036965125.1 Bacillus sp. JJ1503 | reverse complement strand
CTGTTAGAAAGCATTTAAAATTTGAAATGGTCATTCTTGATCCTCCGAGCTTTGCACGATCTAAGAAACATACCTTTAGTGCAGGGAAGGATTATCCGGCTTTACTTGAGGAAGCGATTCAAATAACAGAAAAGAATGGAATTATCGTTGCCTCAACAAATTGCAGTACATTTGATATGAAAAAATTTAAGGGATTTATTGAAAAGGCATTTAAGCAAACAGGAGATAAATATACAATTCTAGAGGAATTTAGTCTCCCTGAGGATTTTAAGACACTGAAGGAATTTAAAGAAGGCAATTATCTAAAAGTGGCGATAATCAAAAAGTTGGCGTAAAAAGAAAGTGGATGCATTAGAAAACTCTGATGCATCCACTTTTTTTATTAAGCTGATTTTTGAATAGCAGTGATGTATTCTTTTCCTTTTTTCGTATCAAAACGGCCTTCCCACTTAGACATAACAACTGCTGCAAGTGAATTACCGATAACGTTGACAGCCGTACGGGCCATATCTAGAATACGGTCGATCCCAGCAATAAAGGCAAGGCCTTCAAGTGGAATGCCTACAGAGCCTAATGTTGCTAAAAGAACGACGAAGGAAACTCCTGGGACACCAGCAATTCCTTTTGATGTAACCATTAATACAAGCATTAACGTAATTTGTTGGGTAATACTTAAATCAATCCCATACATTTGAGCAATAAAGATTGCTGCTAATGCCTGATAGAGAGTAGAGCCATCCAGATTAAATGAATAGCCTGTCGGAATGACAAACGAAACAACGTCTTTTGGACAGCCGTATTTCTCCATCTTTTCCATCACTTTTGGAAGAACAGTTTCAGAGCTTGCCGTTGAATAGGCTAAAATAAGCTCGTCTTTTAAAATCTTGATGAGATGCAGTAAGCTTGTGCCACACATTTTCGCAATAACACCAAGTACGACAACGACAAAAAAGATCATTGTTAGATAGACACAAATGAGTAACTTTCCAAGTGGAATTAATGATTCAACCCCGAATTTTGAAACAGTAACTCCGATTAAGGCAAATACACCAAATGGAGCAAATTTCATGATTTGATTCGTTACCCAGAACATGGCGTCAGCTGTTCCTTGGAAGAAAGCAAGGACTGGTTTTCCGCGCTCCCCGATTGCGGCAATTCCTAAACCAAACATAACTGCAAAGAAAATAATCGCTAGCATATCCCCATTCGCTAAAGATTGAATAATGTTTGATGGGACAATGTTTACAAACGTATCGGCAAAGCTATGACTTGTAACTTCGTTTGTTGTATCAACATATTTTTGAATATCACCTTTTGCCAGTTTCGACATATCAAGGCCAGCACCCGGTTTAGCAATGTTAGCAGCAAGCAAGCCGATGATAATGGCAATGGTTGTGACAATTTCAAAGTAAAGAAGGGTTTTTCCGCCAAGTCTTCCTAATTTCTTCATATCCCCGGTTCCAGCAACGCCAAGAATTAATGTAGAAATAACAATTGGGACAACAATCATTTTAATTAGTCGGATAAAGATATCCCCGATTGGCTGTAAATAAGTTGAAACGGCAGGGTTTCCGTAAAATATCGCTCCGACAATAATCCCTAGAGTTAATCCAACAAGAATTTGATAAGCTAAGCTAAATTTGAACTTTTTCTTTTTCATCAAATCACCTCTCCTTATATAATGAAAACGCTTACTATGCGATAGGGAAAATAATAAACTAATTATATGGAGAAGTTACTGAATCCTACAAAATCCGACAATATTTTATTAAAAAATAAAAAGCCCCCACCTAAAAACCTTTAAGTGATGGGCTATTAACAGAAAAAGCTAAATTCAATTATTAATTGTGTCATTTGATGAAGGTCCTATTTATGAACCTTGACTGAATTTCTCCATTGTATCAATATACAAAACTTGCAGGAACTTTTTTATATTAATTTTTACTTTCATTGTTTCATGGGTGTCTGTATCCATTTCTTTCATTCGCATCCTGATTTCATGAAAATCAAAGTAGCGAGGAGCATAATATTCAAATGTAGGGTTCGTGTAATCGAAACTTCCTAGTGAAGCTAAGTTATTTAGCGCCGCTATAATGGCCCTGCGGATCCGCTGTTCAATGGATTTAATTTCTTTTTTCATTTGGGGAGAGTCTGTTTGATTCGAAATGGCTACTGCCTCGTATAATTCTTTTAAAGGAGGCAGCAGAGTGCTCCCATTTTTTTGATTCATTAAGTATTCCATCATCAACACCATATCTTCGCTGCCTGCTTCACCGATAATCCCCATATCATTTAATATCGATAAAACGATTTCTTTCACGCTTTGTTGTTTTTTCGTGTTTTTAGTTGTTTCAATGTGGGCGAGTGATTCTCGGATAGATAATAGAGACTGCTTGAGATGAAATTGGTCAGCTGTTCTTTTTAGGATGCTGAATACTTCAACCCGATTGATTGGTTTGTGGATAAAGAATTCAACCCCTTTTTCATAAGCCTCCCCGACCATTTCTTTATTTACTATTTGAGAAATCATAATAAACTGGCCTTGAAACCCTTGTTCTCTTAACTGTTCGATCGTTTCAATCCCATCCAGCTCTGGCATCAAAAAGTCAACTAAGACAAAATCAGGACGAGTTGAAAGAATAAGCTGAAGCGACTCATGTCCACTCTCAGCCTCACCAATAACATGGCCAAGTTCTCCATCGACAATGATTTTTTTTAGCATACTTCGGCTTGCTGCATCATCATCTATAATAAAATATCTCAGTTTAATTCAACCCGCTTTCTTATGTTACTAGTTGGAATATGTATTCGGAAAATGGTTCTATTTGCAGAGGATTCTATTTTAATTTGGCCTTCTAGCGAATGTACAATGTCTTGTACATGGGAAAGGCCAATGCCAGTTGCGGCCACACCGTGATCATTATATTTAGTCGTATAACCTGGTTCAAAAATAAGAGACAAGTTCTCATCTGCGATTCCTTTTCCTGTATCCTCTACAATGAATACAGTATTTGCAGACTCATTAATGGCTTGAATATCAATTGCCCCTATGCCCTCGATGGCTTCGACTGCATTTGCAGTGAGATTATTTAATATCGCAAGGAGGGGAATTTGCTGAGCTGTCTCAAAATCAATGGATGTCTTTAGCTGAAAGGTGATTTCTTTCCCTAACAAATCACTATATTTTTCATTTGATATTGCTACGATACCGAGAACATCAGAAAGATAGACCGCATCTGTTTTCTTTTGCGATGAAATTTTTGCTAGTCCAGAAAGAATTCGCTGCGAATCTTTTTTCACTTCATGTATTTCTTGTGCGATGAGCAATGCTTGCTTACTCAACTCTGAAAGATTGTGCCTTTTTAATTTTCGATATAAATCATGGCTCGATCCTGTAATCTGTTCAATATGATCGATCGACTTTTGTAAATAAAGAGTTTCTGCATATAATTCTGATCCAACCTCGAGCATTTCTTGCATCTGTTTTTTTTGCTCAGAAATCGTAATGGAACTATATATTCCTACTACAAAATAGCTTCGGAGTAAAGCTACACCGCTAAGCATTAACCATTCTTGCAGATTAATGTTCGAATGATGGATAAGCAAATAGCGCATAAGATGCTCGGCGCTGTTTCCAATGAATTCGAAGCAGGCAGCGAAAACTCCAAGGAGAAGAGGAGAGGATTTGTAATTATTAATATTAATAATGCTAAATCCTAAAGCAAACAAGAAATAATACAGAAAAGCTGGGAAATGACTCTCAAAGCTTAGCCCAAAAGAAACATGGTTGAACACCAAATCCTCACAGGTACGCAAACTAATAACAGTCATTCCTGTAATGACCCCTGTACGAATTAAAGATACTGGAGGAAAAATAAGAATCAGCAAAAAAAAAGCAATACTGCCTAATCCGAATCGAAAATCCTCCCCATAAAAAGGGACCACTTTGACCTCACTTAAGAGAGCAGTTAAGATTGCAGTAAGAAATAATGGAACCCATTTAATTCTGATAATATTTCTATTGAATATGTATGTGGAAAGCATTGAATTCTCCTAATAGGGGTAGTGCCCCAACTGATTAAAGTTTCATTTTATTATAATCTAATCCTATATCAAAAGGAATTCACAATGAAAAAAGGTGGATACATTAGAATTCCCCTAATGCGTCCACCTTTTTTCTATTAAACAACGCCCTGTACAATCATAGCATTAGCGACACGAATAAAGCCTGCGATGTTTGAGCCGATAACTAGATTACCTGGATAGCCATATTCTTCAGCCGCATTGACTGTGTTGCGGTAAATATTTTTCATGATTTGATGAAGTTTTTCATCTACTTCTTCAAATGTCCATGCAATTCTTGCGCTATTCTGAGACATTTCGAGTGCTGAAACAGATACTCCACCGGCATTTGCCGCTTTTCCTGGTGCAAAGAGGATGTCATCCTTTAGAAACACATCGATCGCCTCTAGGTTAGACGGCATATTGGCTCCTTCACCGACAGCTTTGACACCATTGGCTACAAGAATTTTTGCAGAGCACTCATCTATTTCGTTTTGAGTTGCACATGGAAGAGCGATATCACATGGGATCGACCAGATGCCAGAACAGCCTTCAACATATTGTGCATGAGGGTGTTCATAAACATATTCATAGATTCGCTTGCCCTCAACCTCTTTTATGCGTTTAACAGTTTCAAGATTTAACCCATTTTCATCATAAATATATCCATTAGAATCACTGCATGCTACTACTTTAGCGCCTAATTGCATGGCTTTTTCAATCGCATAAATTGAAACATTCCCTGATCCAGAGACAATCACGGTGCTTCCGTTAAAGCTATGGCCTTTATCTCTTAACATTTCTTCAACGAAATAGACAAGTCCATATCCAGTTGCTTCTTTACGTCCTAAACTTCCTCCATATTCAAGCCCTTTGCCAGTTAATACACCAGCTTCATAGGCTCCGCAAAGTCGCTTATATTGACCGAACATATAGCCAATTTCTCTTGCGCCAACTCCAATATCTCCTGCTGGCACATCAGTATCAGGACCAATATGCTTATATAGTTCAGTCATAAAGCTTTGCGTAAAACGCATGATTTCTCCATCTGATTTTTCCTTCGGATCAAAATCTGCCCCGCCTTTTGCTCCTCCAATTGGGAGACCAGTTAAGGAATTTTTGAAGATTTGTTCAAAACCGAGGAATTTAATGATGCTGGAATTTACGGTAGGATGAAAACGAATGCCGCCTTTATAGGGGCCGAGGGTACTGCTGTACTGGACGCGAAATCCGCGATTTACTTGTACCTTTCCTTTATCATCAGTCCATGGAACACGGAAAGTAATGACCCTTTCAGGTTCAACAATTCTTTCGAGAATGTTTTGATCCATATATTTCGGGTGTTTAGAGAATACAGGTAAAAGTGAATCAAAGATTTCTTCAACAGCTTGATGAAATTCTGATTCAAACGGATTTCTGATTTTCACCTTTTCAAATACTTCATTTACATAATTAACGGCTACTTTGGATTCGTTTTTTTTCACTTCCTCTATAGTTTGCATAATGATCATTTCCCCTCTGTATAAATTAATTGTTTATTAGATAACAATATTTGGATATTCTTAGAATTTATAACCAAATAAATGGATTTTCTATTAAAGAAATTTTATAATGAAAAAATAATCTAAACAATATGAATTTTAGATAAGAACAATGCCGCTGTGAGATGAATCGGGGGAGATGGGTATATATGGAATTAAGACAAATACAGTATTTTATGGAGGTTGCAAAAAGGGAGCACGTGACTGAAGCTGCAGATGCGCTCCATGTAGCACAATCAGCGGTTAGCAGGCAGATCTTTAATTTAGAAGCAGAGCTCGGAGTCGATTTATTTATTCGCGAGGGCAGAAATGTTCGGNNCCAATAGGAAAAATATTTCTCGAGCACATGGAGGAAGCGATGCATGTGATAGAAAGTGCGAGACGTGAAGTAGATGAATATTTGGACCCGGAGAAGGGGACGATTCGGATTGGATTCCCAAGCAGTCTTGCTGCATATACACTGCCGACTGCTATTTCTGCCTTTAGCAGGAAGCATCCGGAAGTGAAATATCAGCTGCGTCAAGGCTCTTATCAAAGTTTAATAGATGGGGTAAAAAAGGGAGATATCGATATGGCACTCCTTGGTCCAGTTCCGAAAGATGATAAAAAAGTGCTGGGAAATATTTTATTCACAGAAAAAATAGTCGCTCTATTGCCAGTTAGGCATCCTCTAGCGGATCGGAAGTCAATCAAATTAAGCCAATTAAGGGATGACTCCTTCGTCTTATTTCCAAACGGCTATATTTTGCGTGAAATTACTGTAAATGCCTGTCAGCAGCAAGGTTTTCAGCCGAATGTGACATTTGAGGGAGAGGATATAGATGCGATAAAAGGCTTAGTTTCAGCCGGTCTCGGTGTAACGCTAATTCCCGAAATCACATTGATTGACAGTTTGCCCCGTCAAACAGTAAAAATCCATATCGAACCTCAAGTCACAAGGACGGTAGGGGTGATTATACCGACTGATCGTGAAATGCTCCCAACTGCGAAGCTATTTCATGAGTTCCTGAATGAATTTTTCAACATGCTGGGAAGTTTTCAAAAATAAAATAATAAAGGGTGAAGGTATATGTATCAAAAACCATATGCAAATGAATATCCTGCTTATTTTTCAGCTTATGTTAATTTAGTGCCAGAGGGAGAAATGATTCTTTTATTAAATGAGCAGTTGAAGGAAACGGTGAATGCGATTAAAGATGTGACAGAAAGACAGGGTCAATTTCAATATGAGTCTAATAAATGGACGGTAAAAGAAGTGATTGGACATATGGCAGACACGGAACGTATTATGGGTTATCGGATTCTTTGCATTGCAAGAGGCGAAACGTCTCCGCTTCCGGGATTTGACGATAATCTTTATGTCCAAAATGGCTCATTTAATCAATTGTCTATGCAGGAACTTCTAGACAATTTTTCAATTGTACGCCAATCCACAATCGTTTTGCTGAAAAGTTTAGATCCTGCTGCATGGCTGAGGAAAGGAAATGCTAATGGCTCTGAGATTACAGTCCGTGCGATTGCAAGTGTTATAGCAGGACATGAGCTTCATCATCGAAATATTTTGCATGAGCGCTATTTCATGTCCAGTGAATTTCCATCTAATTAAACTATTACTATAAAAAAACACGATGAAGCTCTATATTAGATCTCCATCGTGTTTTTTAAACTTTTTACTCTAACCCTTCAATTAATATTTCCTTTGCAGGGGAGAAGTCTTCACCCGTATCCAAGTAAATTACCCTTACTATGTCACCTTCCTGGAGATAAATAGCCATTGGGCTGCTCTCTGAAGAAATTACGTAGTTTTTTCTGTTATCTAGGAGGAATGACACAATCGTGAAATCTCCAGTCTTCTCTTTATAAACCCGTACTACGGTTCCGTTTACTTGTTTTTCCTCGGCCTTAGAGCTTCCGTCTACAGTGCCGCCGCCTCTCTGGAGAGCTGTTTTGTACAGCTTTAAGGCTTCGTTTGGCGTATTTCCATACACGGAAATTTCCGGATTAGCTGCTGAAACAATAAAGTAATTTTGTAAAAATCCGTTAGAATCGAGCACTGGCGTAAGCCAGCTTGCTTCTCCATAGAAGTTATACAGGACAGGCATCTCACCATCCCATTTCTTTTCTATAAATTTCTTCTCAATGATTTGTAAAGCACCTTGGGAGTCCATGTAGGATTCTTCAAGATTACCAGTATAATAAGTCGCTTCACCGGTTCTTGAGTTGGTCAGGGAATACCCAAGCATCGAATCCACACCTTCTTTCGGACTCGTAAAATCGGTAAAGTAATACATATCGCCTTTTTCATCAAAGATGGGACTAACATTTGCTTCAGTGCCTTCATCTGAAGGAAGCTTTACATCCCTTTTGCCAAATACACTATTCCAGAATCCGTGAACATAATTTCCGAAATAGCTATTTTGTAAGCTGACGGCCTCTGGAGAAACCGCACCATCAATAAATGCCGGCACGTTCGCTAAGCGATATTCCTCCGTATCGCCATTTTTAGGATCCACAATGATAATTCCTTTAACATCAAAACCATTACGGGCTGAAACAAATTCACCAAATGTGCGGATATAATGTGGTTTTCCCTCATCATCAATCTCTAATTGGGCTTCGCCGTAAAAAATATGCTTCGGGTACTGCATCCGAATATGGCGTTCAAGATTTTTATTAAAATATGAAGAAGGAGTGTAAATCATTTCAGTCTGAATAAATTTAGGATTTGCAGAAGAGTCAGTAGCACTAATGGTAAAATACCCTGGAGTTTGTTTCCCATTAATCCATTTGAACAATCCCGAAAACTCAACCGGAGCAATATACACATAATTCCCATTCACCTTTTGAATTTGCAAGTTTCCAAGCTCATAATAGCTCGTATTAGGCACTTGTCCGAAAGCTTTCTTCATTTTATTTCTTGCAAATTGAGGCGGTACACTTGCTGGAGTTTCATTTTCATCAAATGTCTCAATCTCCATTTTTTCCTTCATTTTGGCAATTTCATATTTTTCATCAGCATTGAAGAGGAAGGCAGTTAAGAAAAACCCTCCGACTATTAGACTAGCTAGAAATAGCAGGCCTTTGATCATTCTTTCCTTGCCCGAAGCAAACAACGCTCCACAAAGAGTAACGATAATGGCAAAAAACCAGAAGGACGTCAGGTTGCGATCGAGATTGGTAATATAATAGAAGGAAAAGACAATTATAATGATAAGAACAATGGCTGTAATAAGTGCTGCTGAGTTTGACTTTTTACCATCTATTTTTTTGTTTTTTGAGAAAGGGATCAGCACTAGTGCAGAAGCTAATCCTGCAATAAGTGAAAAGAGAATGACATTGCTCACACAATCACTTCTTTCATAGGAGTTATTATGTTTATTTACGATTGGTCATATGGAAAGGTTTCAATTTGAATGTAAAACCCCTTAATTAGGCATCATGAACGTTCATGGAACGCGTTTTTCAAGTTATCCATCAAAAACTCAAGCCATTAAGTTTCATGTATAGTGTATCCCATTACAACATCATAAAAAAACACTGTCACGTTTATCTTATTAGAACGACAGATTAATATACTGATAAAAAAAAGGCGGGTGAGGAAGAAATTGAACAGAAATCGGGAAGAGCTCGTGATGGAGTGGTATGAAATATATTATGAAGATGTCTATCGATTTATATTGTTTATGATCCAAGATAAACAAAGCTGTGAGGATTTTGTTCATGATACATTCGTTCGGGCGTATACGGCCTTTGAACATTTTGACAACCGTTCGAGCATTAAAACATGGCTGTTTAGTATTGCCAAACATGTTGTCATCGATGAAATACGCAAACGGCAGCGCTGGAGGCTTTTTAATTCCATTTCTAAAGGGAGTGAAATACCATCTGCTTTTAATGTTGAGCAATATGTGGAAAATAAAGAAATAGTACTGAACCTGATGGAGGCCATCAATCGTTTAAAGTCAAATTATCGGCTTGTCATTATTCTAAGAAAGATAGAAGGCTTTTCAACAATTGAAACGGCGGAAATACTAAATTGGTCTGAGGTTAAAGTCCGAAAAACACTGTCTAGGGCATTGAAGTTACTAAAAAAAATGCATGACAAAGAAGGTGGTGAACAATTTGAACAATCAATCTAATGACCAATGGAAGCAATTGAAACATTTTCGACCAACACACAATGAGAAAAATGCTTTAAGAGAGAGGCTTTTACAAACACTATATAATCAACCAATTATTCGTTCTCCAAAAAGAAGTTACAAATGGAAAGCACTCATTTCCACTTGCCTGTTCGTCCTAATTTGCAGCGGGTTTATTTGGAAAGTAATTTCCGAAAGTACTCAACCTCGTACTGCTGAGCGTAGAAATGCTGAGGAGCAGCCGATTGGGATGAACAATAAATTTACATGGGAGCTACAGGATGTTTATATAGAGAAGTTATCAAATGGCTGGGAAATCTATTCGGAAATTACTTCCAGTAAAGTTGGGAACATTGATGTTGTAACAGAAGAGGAGATGAATCAAATTACTTCTGCTATAACAATTGAAGAAATTGTAGAATTACAAAGGTTTCCATACCCAACCCACATGATTATTGAGCATTTGAAAATAAGGGATACAATTCAGCGGTTTCATTTCTTCATTCCAATTGAAAATGAGGAATTTGCTCACTTTACATTTGATTATCCCAAGATTGAACATGAGAAAATTTTTCAAGCAATGAAAACTCTGAAAATCGAAGATGTAGAGCCTGCTAAGAGTAAAGAATAAATATTTGTTAAACATGCTATAGTATTGTACTCTATCCTGCCAGCCATGAAGCGATTTCGATTATTCTAATATGGAAGTTTATATTTTAAGATGTTCCTCGTAAAGGAGGAATGCCTTTTTTTTACTCATAGGGAACAATTATCAAAACGGCTTTCATTGCAGGATCATACTCCGTCACATATCCTTTCTCTGCCGAAAAAAACGTTTTTAATATTTTGCTAATATATTTTATTGGTCAACTATATAGGTATCCCTCTTTAGAACTCTTTTTAATCTATCCTCCTTTGGTACCCGTTTTAGATATTATCATCATTTTGCTTTGGGCAAGGCATGAGAATAAAAAGAGATCTGCAGCAGAATAGGCACAAATTTCAAGAAAAAAGCGGATCCAATCTCCAAGGTTTTGGAAATTGCTTTCAATGGGAATGTTGGAAATTATAAATGATAGAATACGCATTCACTGGATAAATACAAGCATTGTTGTTATTTTGATGCTTATCTTAAAATTTGCGTTAACGAAAACAATCATATAGAAGATAAGACAAAGGGATGAAATAAAATGCCCTTTGTCTTTTTCGTTCATTCAGCAATCTTAAGAGGGAAAATTACCTTTATTAGAAAATATAGATAAATACTGTCACATTTCTTTACCTAATACGACTGATATATAGTCAAGTGAAAAAGGCGGGTGAGGAAGAACTTGAATAAGAATCGGGAAGAACTCGTAATGGAGTGGTATGAATTATATTATGAAGATGTTTACCGATTTATATTGTATATGATTCAAGATAAGCAAAGCTGTGAGGATTTTGTTCATGATACATTCGTTCGGGCGTATACGGCCTTTGAACGTTTTGACAACCGTTCCAGCATTAAAACATGGCTGCTTAGTATTGCCAAGCATATTGTCATCGATGAAATTCGCAAACGGCAGCGCAGGAGGCTTTTTAATTCTATTTCTCAAGGAAGAGAGGTGCCTTCTGCCTTTAATGTTGAGCAATATGTGGAAAATAAAGAAACCGTGCTGAACCTGATGGAGGCAATCTATCGTTTAAAGTCAAATTATCGGCTTGTCATTATATTAAGGAAGATAGAAGGCTTTTCAACAATCGAAACTGCGGAAATATTAAATTGGTCTGAGGCTAAGGTGCGGAAAACATTGTCGAGGGCATTGCAGGATCTTAAAAAAATGAATGAAGGTGGTGAGCATGTTGAGCAATCAGTATGACGATCAATGGAAGCAATTGAAAAATCTAATGCCAACCCAAATGGAGAAGGATGCTTTAAGAGTTAGACTTAGGCAATCAATAAAGAATCCATCTGTTAACCGTTTCCCAAAGAAAAATTACCAATGGACAGCCATTTTAGCATCATGTGTGTTTATGCTTATTTGTGGAGGGGTTATTTGGAAAGTAATATCAGATGGGACAGGACCGCATACTGCTGAGCCTAGAAATGCTAAAGAACAGATGGAAAATCCATTCAGCTGGGGGCTTAAAGACGTTTACATCGTGCAGTCATCCAATACTTGGGATTTCTATTCAAAAGATTCTTCTGCTAAAGTGGGAGAGGCTTCAATTGTAGATGAGGAGGAAATGAAAAGGATAACTGCTTCTTTACCGATGTTTGTCAAAGAAGAACTAGAGAATTTCCCATACCCAACAACCTTGAATATTGAGCATGTAAAAATGATGGATACAGCGATTAGATATCACTTCTTTGTTCCAATGGAAAATCAGAACTTTGTTCATTTTAGTTTTGATTATCCGAAGCTTGAACATGCTGAAATTTTCCAAGCGATGGCTACGTTGAAAATTGAAGGAAAATCTCCCAAACAGTCTGAACAACCAATATATGTGAAACATGGCTATGGAGCAATGATATTTCCAGTCGGGCTGGAACCCATTTCCCTTTCACCGAGCGAAGAATTATATTATTGGGAAGAAGCTTCTTTTAGCGCGTATCATCAATATTTAGACAAAATTTCAGAAGGGCATTGGAAAAGGGAATCGTCTAAGGGGGAAACAACCACATTTGTTTCTGGCAATGGAATGGAGATAGTGTCAATCACTTTAAAAGATAAAAACTTAATATACGAATTTACTTATCTTCATGACGAAGAACAATGAAATCAGTACTTAGAGACCAATCCATTTTTGAAAATTGGTCTCTTTTTTTAGGAAATGGCTTTTAAAGAGTGATGGTCCAGTCAGCATTTTTTGCTGGATCACACACTGAAACATATTGGTCTTCTGCAGGAAAATAGCGTTTTTCATATTTTTTTAAGATAGCAGTCTCATCTCCGATATATAGGTCCCTTTTTAGAACCCTTTTTAATCTTTCCTCCTTAGGAACATCGATATATATAACATAATCCAGAAAAGGCCTTACTTCCTCTCGCTGTAAAAAAACCCCTTCAATAAACAAAATGGTGTCCAAATCTATTTTTAAATGGTTCAGCAAATATTCATCCTTTTCTTTGTCATATAACTCAATTTGTTTATTAATCGGATGCCCCATTTGAATGGGGGACAAAATTTCGCTTATAAGGTAACCATATCTCCACTGTATATGGTAATAACATTCCCAATCACTAATTGCATCGTTGTAGCGAACGGATTTGGGGTGAATAAAATCATCTATGTGCAATACAAAAATTTTCATACCTTTGTTCCGAAGGTCTTTTTCTAGAAAACTCGTAAAGGTTGTTTTCCCTGATCCGCCTAAACCATCAATTCCTAATATAAAAATACGATTCTTTTCTTTAGTCTTGAGGATTTTTTCTATTTCCATTTCTCCACTCCTAATGAGCCGTCATCACTAATCTATGTAAAATATAACATTTAACATGCAGTTGAGGGGATATTAGTCAGGATTCTTTCGATTAGTAGAAGTTCATGACACAAAGGATATGCTTGTATAGATATAGCTTAAGGTTAACCATCCCTTTTGTTCGCGAAAAACAAAAAAGACTTAGTTCACTGTTAGTTTGTGAACAAGTCTTTTAATTTGTGTAAATAGAATATTTGAATTATGTACAATTTCTAAAGGTTTTAGTTATTAATAGAATGGTTCAAGAGAGATTGAGTTCATTATTTAAAGCTATCTCTAAATCCAATCAGAATTTAAGGAAATGGAAACTTATTCTAATTTTTTGTTGCATTCTAAAAAGTTAGAACATATAATAAATTTAAA
>NZ_JBALOZ010000177.1:0-18944 GCF_036965125.1 Bacillus sp. JJ1503 | reverse complement strand
TCCACTAAACTTACTTTGTCGAACAAGTTTTTTCCTTTTGCCGAAAACCTGTCCACTAAACCTACTTTTCCAGTCAGCAACCCTCCACAATTTATATCCTACAGACAGTTTATGTCAAATTCCTTAAGCCATGCAGCACAAGCAGCCGTATCCTTTGCGAAGATTCGATCCTTTGTAATAGACGGAACAACTTTTCTCGCTTCTAAATAGAACGACTTTGTTTTCTCTCCCATTTTTTCATATCCCTTGAATTCCGCTGCCTGGAGCGCACAAATCAACTCAATCGCTAGTACATTGTTCACGTTTTGAATAATTTGATACGCATGTCGCGCCGCAATCGTTCCCATGCTGACGTGATCTTCTTGGTTCGCAGAAGATGGAATCGAGTCAACACTAGCAGGATGAGCTAAGGTTTTATTTTCGGAAACTAAAGCAGCCGCACAGTATTGAAGAATCATCGCACCTGATTGGAGTCCTGGTTCCGGGCTTAAAAACGGTGGCAGGTCATTCAGCTGCGGATTTACTAACCTTTCAATCCGGCGTTCAGAAATATTAGCAAGCTCCGCGACTGCAATTTTCATAAAATCCATGGCAAGGGCGATCGGCTGTCCGTGGAAATTTCCGCCTGAAAAAATATTTTCTCCTTGGTCAAAAATAAGCGGATTATCTGTTGCTGCATTCATTTCAATCTCAAGCTTCTCTTTCACATAGTCTAATGCTTGCCATGAGGCCCCTTGAACCTGTGGAATGCAACGAATCGAATAAGCATCTTGAACACGAATTTCCCCTTGCTTCGTGATAAGCCCGCTTCCTGACAAATATTCTCTCATTCTCTTAGCTGTTTCTACTTGCTGTTTATACCCTCTAGCTAAATGAATTTTTTCATCGAAAGCATCAATAATCCCATTTAATCCTTCCATCGTAACAGCCGCAATTAATTCACTTTGGTAGGCAAGTCTTTCCGCTTCTAAATACGCGACAACGCCCATTGCCGTCATTGCCTGAGTACCATTAATGAGAGCCAGACCTTCTTTCGCCTCCAATGTTAGCGGCTCTAAACCTTCTTCCACAAGGACCTCAAGAGCAGGTCTTCTTTCCCCTTTGTAAAAAACCTCGCCTTCCCCAACAAGAACTAATGCTAGGTGAGAAAGCGGCGCTAAGTCCCCGCTTGCCCCTAACGATCCTTGCTGTGGAATCACCGGATGAATTTCCTTGTTAACAAGGTCAAGCAATCTTTCAATGACAACTGGTCTTGCACCAGAAAAACCTTTTAACAATGCATTTGCTCTAAATAGGAGCATGGCACGTGAGACAGACTCAGGAAATGGCTCTCCAACTCCACAGGCATGTGAACGAATCAGATTAAGCTGCAGATCCTTTACATCCTTCTGATCAATAAGCACATCACTAAACTTTCCAAATCCTGTAGTGATTCCATAAATCACTTTTTCTTCCTCCACAATCCTCTTCACAGCATCATGACTTTCCTTGACGGCAACCATACTTTCTTTCGATGGCTCTACCTTTTCCTTTTCAAATATAACCCTTCTTGCTTCCTCTAAAGTTAAAGTGTTTCCTGTTAAAATTACCATGTCCTTCCTCCTCGGTTCGTTGTTAACTTCCTTTAATGTTAAAGTCTTATCAGATAAAACAACCATTTTTCTCCTCCTCAGTACATTAGTGAGATAAAGAAAAGGCTGTACTTCAAACAAGCGTTTGAAATACAGCCTTTTTATCGAATGTAAAAAATAATTTCCTATTACGCATCATCATGATCATTCCCATTTCAAAAATTTTGCGAATATAACTAATTGTATGTTCAGCAAGAGGGGTATGTCAACGAATAATTTACAAATTTTAACAAATTAGATTGTTAGATTGTTAGTGTAGTAAAGGAATACGGTGACAGATTTATTATCCCTCTAACTGGATTCCCTGATATGGAAATATTATTACATTGATGAGGTTTTAAAAAGCAGATTAATATAAACGTTGTAATATATTTTAAAGAAAGAAGGAGCAACGAGAGTGACAAAAACAATATTCAGAATTTTTTCCATACTTTTCATCATTGCTGCTGCAACAATGCCACAGTTTGCCTCTGCACAAGCAGAAGTGGTTTCTTTTAATCTCTCGTCAAATACAGTTGCATTTCAAGGCAGAAGTGTTCCTGGTTATGTAACAGTTGACTTGAAAACGAATGAGCCAACACGCGGATACCTAAGGGTAGAAGGAAATGGCCGCCAAGCAACAATTAATCTCTCGTCATTTGAGTACAAAACAACTCACAAGATCGACTGGGTTCCATGGGACGATCTGAAGAAGGAACCACTGCCGGCAGGAGAATACCAGATTAAAGCGAACTTGTCGGATAGAGATTTAAACCAAATGGTCGGATACCCGCTTGGAAAATTAATCGTTGTATCAGAACCTAATCCGAAACCGCTGTTTGATCAAGTTTCTATCAGTCCAAGTGATTTTTCACCTAAATACGGGAAATCTTCTGAAGCAGTGCAAATTCAATATAATCTTAACCGCCCAGCAGAAGTTCAGCTCAGCATTCAGAAGAATGGAGACGAAATTTTTGCAGGCAATAAAATGAAGCTAACACCTAGCAGTCAAACTTTCATTTGGAACGGCACAGATAAGTCCGGCAGAATTGTAGCTGATGGTGAATATAATGTTGTTTTTAAGACTATCGAAACAGCCTACAATAATCCTGAAACGAAACAGCGTTCTGAAAAAACTGGAATCATTACTATTAAAGACGGCGATTATGATATTCCTCAATGGAGATTGAAGGAATTAGTTACTCAGGCCTCATTTAAAAATTCCGTAATCACACCTGATGGCGACGGCGTAAATGATTCAGCAGAAGGCCAATTTACTCTTACTGAACCTGCAAAAGTTTCCGTCTATATTGCAAATGCCGCAGGTGCACATGTGAAAAATGTAATGACCGAACAGGCTCTACAACCAGGTGTGCATACTTTTAACTGGGATGGAACTGACATGATGGGCGGGAAAGTTCCGAACGGGAATTTTACCATTAAATTGCTAGTCATTGAAGGTGCAAATTTAGGTTATATTTCCTTCCCTAATTCAATTTTGAGAGTTGAAGGCGGCTATGAGTTTAAAATTTTGCAACCGCAAAAAAATGTTCGTGTCATCAGCGAAAAAGCAAATATGTCTATTGATCCAATGGGACAAGGCTATATAGCGCAAAAAGGCGACATCTTCCCGCTTCTTTCTGAAACCATTGTAAATAATCAATATGAGGTACTAGTTAAAGAAGGTGTATCTGGAAGAATCAATGTGAACGATGTTGAATTTGTTTCCGAGTCACCTTCCCAGCAAAATACGACGGACTATATAGTACAGTCAGGCGATACATTATGGAAAATTGCTGAGAAACACAAAACAACCGTTGCAGAAATCATCAAATTAAACCAATTAGATCCGAATAAGTATTTATCCGTGGGGCTGACATTAAAGGTTCCAAACGTGACGCCAGAACCGGTTCCGCCGTCTGAGCAGACGATTCATATCGTACAATCCGGTGATACGCTCTGGAAAATTGCTCAGAAATACAATGTTACTGCTCAATCAATCGTTGTAGCCAATAAGCTTGACCCGAATCATTATCTTTCAATCGGACAGAAACTAGTTATTCCAGTGGCTAGTCCTTCTCCACAGCCATCAACTACTTACAAGGTACAATCAGGGGATACTTTATGGAAGATTTCCCAAAAGTTTGGAACTACAATTGATGCGATTGTTGCAGCAAACAAGCTCGATCCTGCAAAGCATTTATTTACCGGTCAATCTTTGGAAATTCCAGTAAAATCTCCAGTTATTGAGCCCGTTATTCATACTGTACAGTCTGGGGATACTCTGTGGAAAATAGCTCAAAAATATAGTACATCTGTGGATACAATCGTTAAAGCTAACCAGCTTGACCCAGCAAAATACCTTGAAATCGGGCAAAAGCTTATAATAAGATAGAGATCCGCTTAACAAAGGGATGACAGTGCCTTTGGCATAGTGTTTAATCATTTTTTTTACTATAAACAACGAATAAAAAAGAAAGAGCGTGTTTTGAAAAAATCGAAACACGCTCTTTCTATATTCAATTGAATCATTCTTTTTAAAAATTTGCAGCAATATAACCTTATTTCAAAACAAGATTAATCAAATTTTAACCCTTTTAATGCTTCCGCCAGTGCATTATTCAATGGTTCTTCATCTTTTTGCTGGTTTTTCAAATACTTTTGGACAGTACGTTTATCCACTTTGCCTTTTGATTCTTTTTTGCGGCGTGCCTCGAAAGCAGATAATTTTTCTCGATATCCACATTTACATACGAAGATTTGACCATCACCTTCGCCGCGCAGCTCAAGTTTTTTGTGGCATTGCGGGCAGCGGGCGTTCGTAACACGTGAAACATTTTTACGATGTCCACATTCTCGGTCTTGGCATACGAGCATTTTGCCTTTTTTGCCGTTTACTTCAAGCATCGGTTTTCCACAGTCTGGACAGGATTTTGTGGAAATGTTGTCGTGCTTGTATTTTTTATTGCTAGCTTTAATTTCAGTAACGATTTCTTTTGTGTAGTTTTTCATTTCGCTGATAAATACATCTTTTTTCAGCTTGCCATGGGCAATTTGCTCAAGCTTTTGCTCCCATTCTCCTGTTAAAGCAGGGGATTTTAGTTCATCAGGAACTAGATCCAGCAGTTGACGGCCTTTTGATGTAAGATGAATGTCCTTATCACGCTTTTCAATCAGGAATGAGTTAAATAGCTTATCAATAATGTCAGCGCGTGTTGCAACTGTTCCTAATCCGCCTGTTGATTTTAATGTATCTGCCAATTTCTTATTCTGCGTATCCATATATTTCGCTGGATTTTCCATTGCCGAAAGTAATGTCGCCTCATTAAAGCGCGAAGATGGTTTTGTTTGACCAGACGTTTGTGCGATAAGCCTAATGTTTAATGTATCGCCTTTTTCGATGCGGGGTAAAATTTGTTCTTTTAAATCATCTACGGCATCTTCATCATCAAAGCGGTTTTCGTATACTTCTTTCCAGCCTGACGATAGAATTGTTTTTCCTCTGGCTACAAAGTTTTCCTCGCCGATTTTCGCACGAAGCGTAAGTTGTTCGTATTCGAATGCCGGAAAAAGGACCGCCAAAAACCGCTTTACAACTAGGTCATAAATTTTCCGTTCTTTATCATTGAAGGCTGAGAAGTTTACATAGCTTTCTGTTGGAATGATGGCATGGTGATCAGATACCTTGCTGTCATCCACAAATGCTTTCGAAGTTTTAATCGGTTTGCTTAAAATCTTATGAGCTAGTGAGCGATATTCTCCTGCTCCACAAGCCTTTAATCGTTCTGGAAGCGTCCCGACAATATCCGAAGAGATAAAACGTGAATCCGTTCGAGGATACGTTAAAACCTTATGCTGCTCATACAGCTTTTGCATAATGTTTAATGTTTCCTTTGCGGAGTAGCCAAAAATTTTATTCGCATCACGTTGTAATTCCGTTAAGTCATAAAGACCTGGTGAGAATGATTTCTTCGGCTTTTTCTCAATTTCTGTTACTATTGCATTTTGTTTGCCTAATTTCCCTACAATCCCATCCATTTTCTCTTTATCAAAGCTGCGGCTATTCCCTTTTGCATCTTGCCAAGTTAGCTTTAATTGGTCTATCGTTTGGGCTTCGATGCCGTAATAGGTTTGTGCTTTGAAATTTTTAATTTCATCCTCACGAGCTGCAATGATGGCAACAGTAGGTGTTTGCACACGGCCGCAGTTTAGCTGGGCATTGAATCTAGTTGTTAAGGCGCGCGTTGCATTAAGACCGATATACCAGTCAGCTTCTGAACGTGCGACAGCGGATGCATATAAATTCTCATAAGCCTTACCCTGCTTCAAATTAGCAAAACCGTCTTTTATCGCTTTATCTGTAACAGATGAAATCCATAGCCGTTTAATCGGTTTATTAACCTTTACTTTATCGATTATCCAGCGCGCGACTAATTCTCCCTCTCTTCCAGCGTCTGTAGCAATAATGATTTCATTGACTTCTTTTCTAGTCAGCTGGCTTTTTACAGCTTGAAATTGCTTTCCAGTCTGCTTAATGACTGTCAATTTCATCCGCTCAGGAAGCATAGGCAGATCTTCTAAATTCCAAGTTTTATATTTCACATCATAGACTTCTGGATCAGCAAGTGTGACTAGGTGTCCCAATGCCCATGTAACGATATATTTATCGCCTTCCAGAAATCCATTTCCTTTTTTATTACACTTCAGCACACGTGCAATATCCCGTGCAACAGAAGGCTTTTCTGCAATTACAACACTTTTTGCCATTTTAAAAAACATCCTTTCAAATTCCGTATGTTAAATATAACATACAGAAAGTTTTTCTGAATAATTCATTGTATAAGTACCTTATTTGGTTGCACATCCTCCAAAACAATGAAAAAGAAGTTGTCCATTAATCCCAACATCCGATTAAAAGACAACTTCTCCATATTCATTACTTCAATACATCTTCTCTCAAAATAAACTGAGCCAATTCTTCCATTTGATCCGAAATAGCACGGTCGCTTTCTAACGGAGGGCAAATGGCCCTTACTTTTTCTAAATATTCTCTAGTAGCAGGAGCAAGCTGGCTTTCTGCTTTTTCTAAATAAATGGCTTGGGAAGCACAAATCATTTCAATTGCTATGACTCTAGCAGAATTATGAATGATTTCCCTTGCTTGACGTGAACCAATTGTACCCATGCTCACATGGTCCTCTTGGTTTGCAGATGTTGGAATGGAGTCAACACTTGCTGGGTGAGCTAGTACTTTATTTTCAGATACTAAGGCTGCTGCTGCATATTGAGCCACCATCAAGCCACATTCTAAGCCTGGATCTGGTGCTAAGAACGGTGATAAGCCGCTCAATTGCGGGTTCACTAGTCTTTCCGTTCTGCGTTCTGAAATATTTGCCCACTCAGCTGCGGCAACCTTTAGGAAGTCCATTGAAAGTGCAATTGGCTGACCGTGGAAATGACCACCTGAAATGACTTCTCCGCTTTCTAACACAATCGGATTGTCCGTTGTGGAATTCATTTCAACCCTCAAGCGCTCATCCACATAATTAAAGGCTTGCCATGAAGCACCATGTACTTGCGGGATGCAGCGGATAGAGTAAGCATCTTGAATGCGGATTTCTCCTTGACGTGTAATCCGTTCACTGCCTTCTAGCCACTTTCTCATTCTTGATGCAACGAACTCAAGCTCTGGATGTGGACGAACTGCTAATAATTCGCTATCAAAAGCAGAAATGACACCATGAAGGGCTTCCATCGTTAAGCACGCTGCCATATCTGCTGCCAAACCGACTCTCTCTGCCTCGTTAAGAGCAACAACTCCAACTCCGGACATACATTGTGTTCCATTGATTAACGCAAGGCCTTCCTTCGCTTGCAGGGAAACCGCCTTCAATCCTGCTCGTTCTAAAGCTTCTCCCCCAGGAAGAATTTCACCCTTGTATTCTGCCTTCCCTTCACCTACTAATACGATTGCGATATGAGAAAGTGGCGCTAAGTCACCGCTAGCTCCAACTGAGCCTTTGCTTGGCACGATGGGATGCACACCTTCATTGATCATATCCACAAGCAATTGAACAGTTTCTTCTCTAATTCCAGAAAATCCGCGCAGTAAAGCATTTGCACGCAATGTCATCATGGCTCTTACAACAGGAGTAGGAAGAGGTTCACCAACACCTACAGCATCTGCTCTTAATAAATTTAATTGTAATTTCTCTATATCATCTTTCTCAATTTCAATATCACTTAGCTTCCCAAATCCTGTGTTCACACCGTAAAGAATTTTTCCGTCATTAAGCTGCTTTTCAATGCGGTTCCGGCTGGCGCGGACCTTTAGGCGGTTTTCCTCTGGGATTGATACTTTTGCAGTACCTCTAACAATCTTTTCTACCTTATGTCGATCTAATGTGACTCCATCAAGTTCTACTACATCTAATCCTGCAATTCCACTGTTGCTCATAAGTTGTCCACTCCTCAAATTAAATACTAAAAATTCAGACTCTATAAAGTATTATAAAACTATTGCGACCAAGACACCAAATATAAAAATTAGGTATTGTAATGAATGAACATTGGTACACATGTGTGGACAATCTGCTCCCCTTCGCCTAGCGTCATAATTCTGCCCGCAAACATGAAAATAAACTCAGAAAACGCATTAAGAAAAACCTAGCCAAATTGTAATTACATGATTAATGCCACAAATGTAAGTATCTATCATAGATCCCTAAAGTCTCTTAACCTATTTTTCTATATGATTTTTATACCATTGTTCAATTAAAGCTGCTGTGAGTCTGCCAGTATTAACTAAGTTTTCAATGCTGATGCATTCTCTGAAAGAATGAATATTTTGGAAGCCTAAACCAAGCGTTAAGCATGTTAGTCCATTTTCATTCAGAACATTTGTGTCTGCACCGCCGAGTGTTTCTGTTAAATATGGCTTTACATGAATATTTCTAGCAGCTTCTTCTGCATTTCTTACAAGAATATCGTTTTCAGGGATATCAAATCCACTGTATTTCTTTTCAATTTTCACATTTACTTTTCCGCCTTTTTCCTCTGCTGCTCGTTTCATTGCTTCAGCCATATGATCTAGCTGCTGATCAAGCTTTTCCTTTGAAAAGCTGCGAACTTCCCCGGCAACCGTTACACTTCCGGGAATGATGGAAGTCAGTTCTCCACCTTTAATTATTCCTATATTCGCCAGTGTCTCATCATCAATCGTGCCTAACTTCATGTTAGTTAAACCTTCAGCAGCTATAAGAAACGCACTATTTCCCTCTTCAGCATTGAGGGCAATATGTGCAGCATTTCCTTCTACTTCCATCCAGATCCGGGAGCTATAAGGTCCTTTTAGAATAATTTGACCTACATCCCCGCTGCTGTCGAAAATATAGCCTGTTTTACTCTTTGCTTTCGAGTAATCCATATAACTGGCACCAACTAATCCTGGCTGCTCATTAACAGTTAAAATAAATTCGATTGGCCCATGTGGAATACCGCCTTCAATAATGGCTCTCATTGCCTCCAAATAGGCTGCAAGAGCTGCACGATCGTCAGCTCCTAAAATAGTTGTTCCATCAGAATGGATTACTCCATCTTTTATTACCGGCTTAAGCCCTTCTGTTGGCAAAACTGTATCCATATGCGTGGAGAAGAATAATGGCGGAATAGATGGATCTGTACCTTCGTGCCAGGCGACAAGGTTGCCAACCTCGCCATCAAAATTTTTGTGTGCCTCATCGAACTCTAACGTAAAGCCTAGTTCTGGCAATGCCCTAATCAAATAATCTGCAACAAGCTGTTCCTTTGTGCTAGGACCATTAATTTTTGCTAATTCTAGAAATAGCTCCTGCAATCTTTCCCCATTTACATATTCGGCTGCACTGGATGTATGTTTTGTTGTCATAATTGAAACCCTCCCATTTGCTCTGCACGCGTCACCATATTTTAATAGACTTACTTTTTGATCTCGTGATTAAAGGACATAGTTTGAAGATCTCGTAGGTTTTATGTCCTTTAAATCATGATTAAAGGACATGGTTCGGTGATTCCATCGGTTGTATGCCCTTTAAAGATTGATGGTTTATGAAAAGTGCGATATTTTTCCTATGGATTTTCAAATATCTATTAACTAGCGGCTAATGACGACTTTTCCCTTTTTAATGACTGTTTCAACGATATTTGTTCCAAGCTCGTAAGCAATATGCTTATAGGTTGGGACATCCCAAATTTGCAGGTCTGCTAGTTTTCCTTCCTGAATCACGCCACGGTCATCTAAATCAAGTGCCCTCGCTCCGCCATAAGTAGCAGCTTTAATCGCCTCTTCAACAGAGAATTTATATAATCGGCATGCAAGATTTATTACAAACTGCATGGACTCTGTATAACAAGCTGGGCAGAGGTCAGTCGCAAGCGCGATTTCCATTCCTTTGTCTAGCATTTGGCGAGCATCAAAAGGCTGTTTATGACCGACAGCAAAATCTAAAGCTGGCATTAATACACCCGTCACTTTAGCTTCAGCTAGCTTTTCCACGACTTCAACTGGTGTATAATTTAAATGGTCAATCGAAACCATTTTCATTTCCGCTGCTAAATCAGAACCTCCGATATAAGAATATGCATCCGCATGAATTTTTGGCTTCATTCCATATTTTAGTCCTGCTTTAAGGATTAACTCAGATTCTTCGGCCGTAAAATAACCTTCATCACACCAAACATCACAGAATTCCGCGAGTCCCTGTTCTCCGACTTTAGGAATCATTTCGTTGATGATGACATCCAAATACTCACTTTTCGTAAGATTCTCTGGAAATCCATGTGCACCTAAAAATGTATTTAACACATCTAGCGGTGTTTCATTGTCCAGCCTTCTGCCTACCTCTAAAATTTTTATCTCACTATCAGTTGTCAGTCCGTAGCCGCTTTTGCTTTCAATAGTTGTAATGCCATGCTCAAGCATTGTCATCACACGTTTTTTCGATTGCTGGAATAATGTCTCTTCTGGTTCATTTCGTGTAAGTTCTACTGTTCTGCTCGGACCTGTTGTAATGCTTAGCTGTTGGAGTTTTTCGGGTTTTCCAGTTAGTTTAGCAGCATATTCTTCCACTCGCGTTCCATAGAAAACTAAATGAGTATGCGAGTCAACAAAGCCTGGAGCGACCACCTTACCTGTTCCATCAATAATAGAGGACTCTCCCAAATCAAAATTTCCTTTTACCTCTGCCTCTGCTCCAACTCCAACAATTTTTTCATCCTTAATTGCAATCCATGCATCAGTCAGGATACCAATTTCCTCCATATCCTCACCGATACATGTAATGACCTCGGATGCATTGCTGATTACTAAGTCTACTTTTAACTTGACCTTCGTTTCAGACATGCTACAAAACCTCCTTTAAGTCTATCAAGCTGTTTATTTTGCTTCTTCTGAAAAAATTGGGGCTCAAAAGAGTTCCCCCCATGAGCCACCTGATCCATTTTTACAAATTTTTAAGCTTTCACATCTTTTTTCTCTAAATCCTTCGGTCCAAATGTTGCTTTTGGAGACCACCATAGTGGGATTTTGATGCTTTCCTTCGTTAATTTTCCTTTTCCATTGGCTACGTCTTGAGCGATTTCATATCCAGCCTGTGCATGGCGGACAACCCCAATTCCAGAGTCAACTGTCATCGCTACTTCAAGTCTCATATCAGACTCATCTGTTCCATCTGCGATCATTGTTACACCAGTGTGAACGGCTTCACCCATTGAGTAGTTCGCTTGAAGTGCGATCAGGTCACACATGCCAACTGCATTAAGAAGTCCATTCAATACTGGCCAGTCAGAGATTAGATCAGAGCCATCCTTCATGTTTTCTGATTCAAATGTTGGGTTCACAATGGAGCCTGAGTCTAAGTTGTCACGAGAGAATGCAACTGGTCCAGAAAGCTCGCCGCGACGAATCATATCGTTAACTTCTAATGCAAATGCTTTTCTTTGACCAAAGCCCATATAACAAATACGAGCTGGAAGTGCTTCAATTGGAATATGCTTCATCGCAAGCTTAATCCAGCGAGTTACTAGGTAGTCATCTGCAAATTTTTCTAAAATCATTTCATCAATTTTTCTTAAATCTTCTGGATCTCCGGATAAGCATACCCAGCGGAAAGGTCCGCGGCCTTCGCAGAACAATGGTCGAATGTATTCAGCTACGAAGCCTGGAAGGCGCTTCGCTTCCTTCGGATCAAAACCGGCATCGACACATTCTTTACGGTGACTTGTACCATATTCAAAAGAGTGAACGCCTAAGTCCATAAATTTGATTAGCGCTTTCAATTCACGGATCATCGTTTCGCGTGCTTTTTCTAAGTAAAGGGTACGGTCTGTATCACGAAGCTTTTCTGCTTCTTCTACTGTGTAGCCCGCTGGTAAGTAAGAAATTGGATCGTGGCCTGGTGTCATAGAAGTTGAGATGTCTGGCAGCCAGCCTTTTTCAAGAACCTCTTCAAAAATATCAGCCGCGTTTCCAACTACCGCAATACCAAGTGGCTTACCTTCAGCAGCCGCTTGCTTAGCCATTGCAATCGCCTCATCCAATGAATCTGCTAAAACATCAATAAATTTCTTTTCAATACGGCGCTTAATGATTTCTACATTAGAGTCACATAGAATCGCTACTCCGCCATGCATGGTCATCGCTCTTGTTTGGTTTCCGCCCATTCCTCCAGCACCAGCTGTTAAAAGGATTTTTCCAACAAGTGAATCACTATAGTGTAGACGTGCAATAGCTGATAATGTTTCGAATGTGCCTTGGATAACGCCCTGTGTCCCTATGTATTCCCAAGGTGCAGCCGTATAGTTCGCATACATCGTTAAGTTTTTATCTTGTAAATCGTAGAATGTTGGCCAATCTGCCTTCATAATGTTTGTCGTTGCCATGACAACTGTTGGGGCATATTTATGAGTTTTAAATACCGCAACAGGCATACCTGATTGCACAACTAATGTTTCATCATCTTCAAGCTCTTTCAAAGATTTAACAATCGCATGGTAAGATTCCCAGTTACGGGCAGCTTTCCCAATCCCACCATAGATGACAAGTTCTTCTGGCTTTTCAGCGTTTTCCATATTATTTTCCAGCATCCGCAGAATGGATTCCTGTCTCCATCCTTTACAGCGAAGCTCCGGCCCTCTTTGTGCTTTAACGGAATATAAGATTTCTGGTTGTGACATGTATATTTCCCCCTAGATTAATATTAATTTCTGAAACTCATTAATAGATATTGCAAAGAACGTGCCAAATTTATTAAACTAGTAAATTTTTCAAGAAATTAGTTAATTAGTCCTTATATATCAACAATTTTATTTAATATTTTTCTTTATGAATAATGTAATTATTAAATTTTTTAAATAATATCTTGGTAGGTCCTGCAGATAAAATTGGCATTAGAAATATTTAGCAGTTTCATTAGACACAATGAAGTGTAAGCCGTTACAAATTTAAAGCATGCAGATAAATACTGCATGCAGATTATTTAAAAAATTCATAATTAATGTTATATTAAAAATATGTATTTTCATAGTTAGCAAAGTCAGGAGGGAAAGTTTTGATTGCAGAATCTATTTGTAAATTAATGAAGGGCTATTCAGATGGCGTCATGGTTCTAAATGAAAACTACGAAGTTGTTTGGCAGGACATGAATCAGATTAGTTCATTTGAGGTTACTGAGGGCACTCATATTGCTGAACTCCTCCCATGTGAGCATGTACGCTTTGTGGAAAATGAAACATTTACTGTTTCATTATTTCAAAAGAAATTTTCCGTTGAAGTGAAAAACTTCTCTGCAGATGTTCACTATATCATTCTTTGTTTTGAGGACATTTCTGACTTATTAGCCAATCCAAAAATGAGATTGTTTTGCTTGGAAAAAATAATAGAATCTCTTGGTGAAGGGGTTATGATGAGCAATCAAAATGGAGAAATTATTTTATACAATCTCGCTCAAGAAAAAATGGAAGGATTAAATCGGAATGAGATTATTGGCAAGCATTTATGGTCAGTTTATAACTATAATCCGCAAAATTCCGAACATAAACATACTTTTAAAACCGGAAAGCCGATATTTTCAAGATACAGGGCGCATTCAACTATTAATGGGGTCCCGAAGTATGTGAACTATAGTACTTTTCCCATTCAAAAGGATGGAGAAACCATCGCGGTATACTCTATTAGCACGAATGAGACTAGACTTAAAGATATGCTTTACCAAACAATTGAGCAAAAGCGGAAGATCGCCTTCACAGAAAAGAATGGTCAAGACTCAAAAAATGGCACTACCTACACATTTGAAAACATTAAGGGCAATAGCCTTTCCTTAAAAAATCTAATTCAGGAAGCACAGAACATTGCGATTCATAATACGGATGTCTTAATTGTCGGGGAAACAGGAACAGGAAAAGAACTGTTTGCCCAAAGTATTCATAATCATAGCTCAAGAGCTAACAGTCCATTTATCGCGATTAACTGTGCAGCCATTCCGGAAAACCTTTTGGAGAGCACCCTATTTGGTACTGTTAAAGGGGCATTTACAGGTGCCACTAATCAAATTGGTCTTTTCGAGCATGCAAAGGACGGGACATTATTTTTAGATGAGATTAACTCGATGCCTATGACATTGCAATCGAAGCTAATGCGCGTTTTGCAGGAACGATTAGTCAGACGAGTTGGCTCAAATGATGTTTCACCTGTTCAATGTACTGTCATCAGTGCCTCGAACGAAGATCCGGAAAAGCTTATAACTGAAGAAAAAATGAGACTTGACTTATTTTACCGTATTGCACGAACAAGCTTGTACATCCCTCCATTACGGGAACGGACAGAGGATATTCACTTCTTTATTGAATATTTCCTAGAATCCTATCAGGAAAAGTTCAATAAGATAGTGCCAAAAATCTCGAAATCATTGATGACAACTCTTCTTCAATATCATTGGCCGGGAAATACTAGAGAGCTTGAGCATTTAATAGAGAATCTCATTATTCGTGTTTCCGAAGCCGACAAGGCAATTGAAATAGATCACCTGCCAACTTACATAAGACGGAAAATCTTTTCCAATAAAAAAAATAAATCTATTGAAATGAAGGAATTAGAGAAAAAGCCGATGAAATCGATTTTTGCCAATTCCAAAGAGCATTTTATCCAAACAACCTTAGAACAAACAGATTGGAATATCTCTAAGGCCGCTAGGAAACTTGGCATTACCCGTCAAAGTCTTCAATACCATATTAAAAAGTATGGACTTGAAAAGCCACGATAAAAGAAAGAGGGACAGATTAGATTGTCAATGGCATCATTGAATCCTCCAATTTTCGGGCTCCTAAGTGTTAAAAAGTGTAAGAACTAATATTCAGATGTCTATATCTGATTAATGGAAGTTCCAGGTTTCAAGGATGTTCAAACAGCCTTGAGAAAATTTGAAAAACTTACAGTTCCAAGTTGTATCTGCTAAACTATTAGTTTCTTTTTACATTAAGACTCCTCCGTATGTTTGAAATTTTGGTTGGGTAACCAAAATTTATTGGCAATAAACAGGAGTTTATTAATACCATGCTGAAAGCTTTTGGAACCCTATGCCTAGCATAGGGTTTTTATTTCCACAATAATAATTTACTCTTCACAGCTGTTAAAAATAAGATATTCTTGTATATCCTTCAATAAAATGGTAATATTATTTAGTTATTCTGAAGGGAAATCGAGGATACAGCATGAGAATAAGAGATTGGGATTCAAATCTAAAAGTACGATTATTTGGAGAAGCGGCAATTAACATCACTTTTTGGATGTTCTTCCCTTTTTTGACGATTTACTTTGCAGGTGAATTTGGGAAGGATAAAGCGGGATTGCTGCTTATTTTTTCTCAAGTATTTTCCGTTTTAGCCAATTTAATGGGCGGGTATTGCGCGGATCGTTTTGGAAGAAAAACGATGATGGTTTTATCAGCATTCGGACAGGGCCTTAGCTTTCTAGTCTTTGCGCTAGCCGATTCCCCATGGCTGAATTCGCCATGGCTAGGATTTATTTGCTTTGCCTTTGTTGGCATTTTCAGTTCATTTTATTGGCCGGCAAGTCAGGCAATGGTTGCAGATGTTGTGGAGGAAAAGCATCGCAGCCATGTATTTGCGATTTTCTATACCTCTATTAATATTGCAGTTGTGATCGGACCTGTGTTGGGAGCCATTTTTTACACGAAATACCGTTTCGAGCTTCTATTAATTGCGGGCATCATCTGTATTATTTTAGCTTGTATTTTAGCAAAAATGACGAGAGAAACTATGCCCAAACAGTCCCATATAGTTAATGAAAATGATAAATGGTATTCCTTTTTAATCAAGCAGATGAAGGATTACGGGATTATTTTTAAGGATAAAGTCTTCCTTCTATTTATCATAGCAGGTGTTCTGGCGGCACAAACATTTATGCAGCTGGATTTATTAATTCCGATTTATACGAGCGAGTTTATAAACAACCAAACACTGTTGAAATTCGGTGATTGGGCCTTTACGGTCAGTGGTGAGCAAGCTTTCGGCATTCTTTTATCTGAAAATGGTTTTCTCGTAGCCTTATTTACTGTAGCTGTCACGAAAATCATGATTAAATATAAGGAAAGAAATGTATTTGTGATTTCCTCCCTTACGTATGCAGTAG
Source organism: Bacillus sp. JJ1503 (assembly GCF_036965125.1). Classification (NCBI taxonomy): domain Bacteria; kingdom Bacillati; phylum Bacillota; class Bacilli; order Caryophanales; family Bacillaceae; genus Bacillus; species Bacillus sp. JJ1503. Next base: position 2,651 of record NZ_JBALOZ010000177.1, on the reverse strand, counting down.
CCATTTTCATGTTTGGACAAACGACTTGGATTTGGGGTTTAATCATTGCAATGGCACTCTTTACATTCGGTGAGCTAATGACAGTAGGCATTCAGCAAAGCTTCGTTTCAAAAATCGCTCCTGAGCATATGCGCGGGCAATATTTTGCGGCTGCAAGCCTGCGGTTTACATTCGGCAAAACGATTGCACCCATTTCCATTCCCTTGACTGTGTGGATTGGGTATGACTGGACGTTTTTAATTTTAGCTGGCCTTGCGGTTTTAAGTGCTGTGCTTTACTGGCTCATGTTTTCCATTTCTGAAAAACCAAATACAGTAGTTGCCAAAAAGGGATCTATCTAGGATTCCTTTTTGTTTTTTATTTCTTCAAAGTTTCTTTTTCCAAACAAAAAAGTTACAATTATAAAGAAGATTTTGGTAAAGGAGATTATATAATGAGTGACTTTCAAACGAATTTAGAAAAATATGCAGAGCTTGCTGTAAAGGTTGGCGTTAATATTCAAAATGGGCAAACTCTTGTCATCAATACAGCCCTCGATTCAGCTGAGTTAGTTCGACTTATCGTAAAGAATGCATACGAGGCCGGTGCTTATAATGTAGTTGTGAATTGGAATGACGATATTGTATCTCGTACGAAATATGAGCTCGCACCTGATGAGGCTTTCAATGAATATCCAGAATGGCGTGCGAAGGAACTTGAAGAATTGGCAAAGAACGGCGCTGCCTTCATGTCCATCGTTTCAGCAAGCCCCGACTTACTAAAGGGTGTTAAATCCGAGAGAATCGGTAATTTTCAAAAAGCTGCGGGGAAAGCACTTTCAAATTACAGAAAGTTGGTAATGGCGGATAAAGTCAGCTGGACCGTTATCGCAGCCCCGTCTCCTGCTTGGGCCGATATGGTATTCCCTGATGCACCTACAGAAAAAAGAGTGCAATTATTGTGGGATGCGATTTTTAAAGCTACACGTACAGATTTAGAAAATCCGGTGGAAGCTTGGAAGAAGCATGATGAAACACTGCACGAGAAAGTAGATTATTTGAACAGTAAACGCTATAAAAAGCTGCACTATAAAGCACCTGGTACTGATTTAACGATCGAGCTTCCTGAAAAGCACCTTTGGTGTGGGGCCGGCAGCATCAATGAAAAGGGTCATGAATTCATGGCCAATATGCCAACTGAAGAGGTATTTACTGTGCCTCATAGAACTGGTGTTAATGGAACGGTATCCAGTACAAAGCCATTAAGCTATGGCGGAAATATTATCGATCAATTTTCATTAACATTTGAAAATGGCCGTATTGTTGATGTTAAGGCAGAGAAAGGTGAAGAAATTCTTAAACAGCTTGTCGAAACAGATGATGGCTCACATTATCTTGGTGAAGTGGCGCTCGTTCCTTTTAATTCACCAATTTCTCAATCTAATCTGCTTTTCTATAATACTTTGTTCGATGAAAACGCATCAAACCATCTTGCAATCGGCAGTGCCTATGCATTCTGTTTAGAAGGCGGAAAGCAAATGTCTAGTGATGAGTTAAAGGAACATGGTCTCAATGATAGCCTAACACATGTCGACTTCATGATTGGATCGGCCGAAATGGACATTGACGGCATTACAGCAGACGGAAAAACAGAGTCTGTCTTCCGCAATGGGGATTGGGCATTCTAAATATATCCTTGATATATAAAGGTTTATAGATCATTTTTTTTGATTGGTCACAGAAATGGTCACATTTCTTTAACTTTAAATAAAGTATCAAGTTCATCAGCCACGAGTTTCTGCATACTAGGAAGCACGTGGCTATATTTATCTAAAGTTATTTGAATTGAAGTATGTCCTACTCGCTCAGAGATAACCTTTACATTCACATTTTGTTTAATTAACATCGTAACATGTGTATGTCTTAAATCATGAAAGCGGATAATAGGCAATCCAAGCTTTACTGCTTGAGTTTTTAATTGCTTAGATAGGGTAGCGGAATCTAGTGGGTTACCATACCGTGTACATACCACTAAATCATAATCATTAAAATTTTGACCTTGCTTTAGTCTATGTCCAATTACAATGTCCCGCTCCTTTTTCAATTGCTCTATCAAAACATCGGGTATATGAATCGAACGAACACCAGCATTTGTTTTAGCTCCTACCTTGAACTGCTTTGCATTGAAGTCATAAATTTGCCTAATGTAAACAATTTTATTTTCAAAATCAATGTCTTTCCATCGCAACCCTAAAATTTCACCTTTTCTCATGCCTGTTAATAAGGCTATAAGATAAGCTGTATAGTACCTATGCTTCTTTGAATGTTGAATAAAGTATTCAATCTGTTCTATTTCCCAAGCCTTCATTTCTTGATTATTCCGTTTCGGCAAAGTAACAACTAAAACTGGATTGTCCTTAATAAGCTTTAAACTAACTGCCTTTTTAAATACACCCTTCAACATATCAATAATTTTTTTTATTGTATTAGGATTTAAAGTAGTTTCTTCAACTAAATCATAAATGAATTTTTGAATGATAATAGGTTCTATTTTTTGTATTCTAAAATCGCCTAATCTCGGATTAATATGGCATTTATCGAAGCTTATATAGTTTTGATAGGTACTTACTGCTACATCTAATTTGACTTCCTTTAGCCAATCTTGAATAAAAT
>NZ_JBALOZ010000176.1:0-23186 GCF_036965125.1 Bacillus sp. JJ1503 | reverse complement strand
TTTTTACGTTTGTCAGCCAATTCCATGCATGGATCTTTTTTTAGCCTGATTAATAAATATTTTTATCTTATTTACATCCTTTTTTCCGTCTGTTTCTACCCCACTGCTGACATCGACCATATACGGTGCCGTTATCTCAATGGCCTGCTCAACATTATCAATTGAAAGTCCGCCAGCAAGAATGACCTTTTTCCCGTCCAAGTTTTCACCGGTTAATACATTCCAATCAAATGTGACCCCGTTCCCCCCGCGGTATTTCCCTTTAGGGCTATCAAGAAGGTAATAATCACACGAAAACTGACTAATTTGATTTAAATCCTCTTGAGATTCAATGCTTAACGCCTTTATGACCGGTACAGAAAATTGCGAACAATATTCAGGTGACTCATCCCCATGAAGCTGGATGACATTGATTCCTGCCTCATTGACAATCTTTCGAATGACATCTGGATCTTCATTCACAAACACGCCTACCTTAAGGACCTCATCAGGAATTACTTTAATAATTTCCCTTGCTTGATCAGAATTGATTTTCCTTTTGCTATCTGCGAAAACAAACCCAAGCGCATCTGCACCCGATTCGATCGCTTTTAACGCAGTTTCAACGTCCATAATTCCACAAATTTTCACCTTCATTAGTTCGTCACCTCTTTTATAGGCTGTTTCATTCGCTTCATTAAACCTTCGAGATTTTCAGATTTCATAAATGCCTCCCCAACAAGGATTCCATCGGCACCAGCATCTATCACTCTTTGAACATCCTCTACTGTTTTAATGCCGCTTTCACTTATGAGGAAGGCACCTGCTGCTTTAATTTTTGGAGCAAGCTTTTCCGTTATGGCTAAATCAACTGAGAAGGTTTTTAAATCACGATTATTAACGCCGATTATTTGTGCTCCAGTACGCAGGACCTTTAGCAGCTCAGCCTCATTATGAACCTCCATAAGCACTTCAAGCCCGTTGTTTAAAGCGAAATTATATAGCTCTGTCAGACGCTGCTCCTCCAATGCTGCAGCAATTAACAGAATCAAATTTGCCCCAGAGGATTTCGCTTTCAGAATCTGAACTTCATCAATGATAAAATCCTTGCAGAGCAATGGGGCATCAACAGCTTCCCTAACTGACGATAAATCCTCAAAACCTCCTTTAAAAAAGTGAGTATCGGTCAGAACAGAAATGGCATCCGCTCCAAAATCTATATAAGATTGAGCTTGGACCTGAGGATCAGCACCGATATTAATATCCCCTTTTGAAGGTGATGCTCTTTTAAATTCAGCGATAATTGCAAGTGAATCCCTTTGTTGAAGCTTTTTAAGAAAGGAGCGCTTTTTTCTAAGCGGCAGGTCATGAATGTCCAATTTTTCATCCCTTAGTCCCAAAATCTCTTTTTCCTTTTCTTCTAAAATGATATTTAAGATCGTAGTCACCTCAGATCACCCTTTCCTTTATAAATTTGCTCTCATGAATGAGCTGTTCCAGTTTATTTAGTGCCGCTCCAGAATCAATGCTCTCCTTTGCATATTCAATCCCTTTTTGAATTGTCTGCGCTTTTCCTGCTGTGAAGATTCCAATTCCTGCATTAAGGAGAACTGTATCGCGATAAGCTCCCTTCTTTCCATTCAATACATTCAAGAGGATACGTGCATTCTCTTTGGAATCGCCGCCGCGAATGGCATCATTCGTGTATACTGATAAACCTACCTCTTCTGGATGAAGGACTCTTTCAGTCAAGTTTTCATTTTCCAGAATCACTAAATGATTCTCTCCCTGAAGTGACGCCTCATCCATAAACCCTGCCCCATTTAGGACAACTGCACGTTTTCTTCCTAATGTCTTTAACACTTCTGCAAAGAGTACGAGAAAATCTCGGCGATAGATCCCGAGGAGCTGTGTCTCTAAATCAACAGGATTTGTGAGCGGTCCAATTAAATTAAAGACAGTCGGAATTCGCAAATCTTTTCTCACTTTCATAATCCTTTTCAGCTGCGGGTGTACATGTGGAGCGAATAAAAAGGCAATCCCAACCTTTAGTAAAATTTCCTCTGTACGTGCAGCATCCAAATTTAAATCCACACCTAGATGTTCTAATACATCCGCACTTCCCGTTTTACTTGATACACTTCTGTTTCCATGCTTGGCAACTGGAATTCCAGCACCCGCAAGAACAAAAGCAGAAGTTGTACTAATATTAAAGCTTTTAGACCCATCTCCTCCTGTTCCGCAATTATCCATAACATTCGGAATTCTCGTATTAAACGTCAGTGATTTTCCCCTTAACGCTTTAGCTAAGCCGGCAATTTCTTCAACTGTTTCTCCTTTCGTTTTTAGGCCGATTAATAAACCTGCAATTTCGCTATCTGTAATATCCTCAGTAAATAGAAGCTCGGTTGCTTCCGTTATTTCTTGTTCTGTTAATGAATCCCCATTAGAAATTTTCTGTAAGATGCTTTTCATGCTTACTTCCCCTCCCGATATGATTTAAGAAATTTCCCAAAATTCTTTTACCTAATGCGGTTCCAATTGATTCTGGGTGAAATTGAAGGCCAAATAACGGGAATTGCTTATGTTTGATCGCCATTATTTCATTGTCATCCATCGATTTTGCAAGGATCTGAAATCCCTCAGGTAATGTCTCCTCTGAAATCACAAGAGAATGGTACCGCATGATGTCAATTGGCTGAGGCAAGTATGCAAATAAATCTGATCCATTATGTTTTAATTTTGAAATCTTCCCGTGCATAATATTGTTTGCTTTCGTTATATTTGCTCCAAATGTATACCCGATTGCTTGATGTCCAAGGCATATTCCCAATATTGGCTTGGTCTCATAGAAGGATTGGATAATGGCTGAACAAATCCCTGCATCCTCTGGTCTGCCAGGCCCAGGTGATAACACAATGGCATCCGGTTCCATTTCCTTGATCTCCTCTATTGAAATCCTGTTGTTCCTTACGACATGTACTTCTTCCCCGAGCTCCCCTAAATATTGATATAGGTTATAAGTAAATGAATCATAATTATCAATAAGTAATATCATCTTGGCCCTCCAAAAAAGCTCTTAATTTATGAATCGTTTCTTCAAACTCTTTTTCCGGCACAGAATCATGAACAATCCCGGCACCTGCCTGAATAAATGCTTTTTGATCCTTAATTAACATCGTCCGAATTGCAAGTGCAAAGTCCATACTTCCATTCGCTGAGAAATATCCGATTGCTCCTGAATAAACACCTCTTTTTACTTCCTCCAGCTCGTTAATAATTTCCATCGCTCTAATTTTTGGAGCGCCAGAAACCGTTCCTGCCGGCAAACAAGCGATTAAAGCATCGATCGCTGATAAATCCTTTTTTAAAGTACCGCTCACCTCTGATACTAGGTGCATGACATGTTTATATTTCTCAATCTTCATATACTTCTCAATTTCAATTGAACCAAGCTCACAAACACGGCCAAGGTCGTTTCTGCCTAAATCCAGCAGCATTCGGTGCTCCGCAAGCTCCTTTTCATCCACCAATAAATCTTTTTCATAGGAATGATCTTCCACCTCGGATTTCCCTCTTGGCCTTGTTCCCGCTATTGGATTAGTTGTCACCTTCCCGCCATTTACCTTAATTAAGCTTTCCGGTGAAGTACCCGCGATTTTGTAGCCTTCGAAGTCTAAATAATACATATAAGGGGATGGATTTTGCACTCTAAGCTTGCGATAGAAAGAAAATGGATCACCCGTAATTGTTCCTTGCAAACGCTGAGACAGCACCACTTGGAAAATATCACCTTCTACAATATGTTCTTTCGCCCGCTTCACTTTTTCGATAAATTCTTCTCTCTTTATGGATGCTTTAAAAGTTGAAAGTGAAACTTCACTTGGTTCACTGTTCACTTTGCCATGCTGAATTTCATCTAGTCTCTTTTCATGTAAAGATTGCAATTCAGATAACTCGCTAAATAAAGGAATAGAGATTAAATACACTTTCTGTTCAAGATGATCAAACACGACCACTTCCTCGAAAAACATTAAATGAACATCGGGAATATGTAATTCATCCTTTGGGGCCTTCCCGATATTTTCATACTGGCGAATGACATCATAGCCTACATAGCCTACAGCACCCCCACAAAATGGGAAATTATATATATCATCCTGTTCAATCGGTGGCAGCATATCTTTCAATACTTCAAGCGGATGCTTCTGAATCTGTTTCCTTCCCTTTGCTGAAAGGATTGTACTGGAATCTTCCTCTCCAATTAATTCAATAACGGGTTCTGTTCCAATAAATGAGTACCTGCCAGCCTTTTCATGTTTAAGTGAGCTTTCAAATAGAAATTTTTTCGTTCCTTTGAGACGCTGGTAAATAAGAATTGGGGTTAACGTATCCCCTTCAATTTCGCTAATAATGATTTCCTTTACTTTCGGCATGATACACTCTCCTTAACGGTTATAAAAATAAAAAAGTCCCCTATACGCACAATATTTGTGCATATAGAGGACGTATCGTTGACCGTGGTGCCACCTCAAATTTAGAACAGAATTCTGCTCCCTTGTTCAGGTACGGATGTAAATCGATACCCTATCCATATAACGGTGGAATTCCGTGCTTCCCTACTATCCTTCAAGAAGCCTCTCGCAAGTCCATTCCAACTGCTCTCCACATACCGGCTCTCACCCTTTCCGGCTCTCTGTAATGCTTCTGAACATTGTACTACTCTTACTCAACGATTTAGTTATTCTTTTTTAAAAGGCTATAACAATAAATATTTGAAATACAAAAAGGGCCTCCCTCCAAAAAAAGGACGAGAGACCCGTGGTGCCACCTTCATTAGCTAAAATTAGCTCACTTAACAGATATCAAAATGAAATAATCATTTGAATACCTGTCTCTTGTAACGATGAGACTTTTCGCCAAAGCCTACTGCTCCTATTAAAGGTTCGGTTTGGAGGCTCGGAAGTCCATTCGCTAATACGATTACACTGATTCGCACCACCCATCAGCTCTCTTAAGTACCCGTAAAAGTTACTACTCTTCGTCAACGCCGTACGTTATGTTGCTTTTTATATTATTCTTAATTATAAAAAAAGTCAAGGATAAAAATTCATTTTTTTTAAAGAGCCTTCTTTAACCTATTTCTCCAAGCTTCTGCAAGCTCCTCTACCTGAAGCAGCTCTTCAATCGCTGCACGATTTTTTCGATCATGAAACATTAGTTGATTTCCCGCTAATACAGAGAACTTCTCCTGCTTTCTCTCCACTAATGTCAGTGAAGAGTCCTCCTTCACTATACCCTCCTGCAGGACCCTAAAGAAATAGCCAGTATACCCAGTCTTCACTACCCTGCTAAGCAAGTTCTCAGCTTTGTTATGCTTGGAAATGGATGCACATGGCACCCTCCCTTGTGAAACCTGAATAATGGCTTCACCGAGTAAAAAAATATCGCCAATATAAACGTCCTTCTCTTGATGATCAGCCACACTAATATTTTCCCCAAATGCAGGCATCTGAAACGGCTTTTGAAATTCCTTTTCCCATTGCTGATAATGTTCAAAAGGATATAAGCAAACAGCCCTATCCGTTCCCCCATGAAATTCACGGTTACCAACTGAATCTCCTGTAAATCCTTCTTTTGTCAGAAAAGATTCACTCACTTGCTTTTTTCTTATTGCTGAATTAATAGTCACTCCATCCCACAAATGAAGATTCGGCCTGCCAATATTTAATGTAAAAATTTGATTTCCCATTAAATACACCTCGAATATTGATATTATTTCCCTCAATCTGCCTTCTACCCATATTAATACATGACAATGAATTCCAATTAAATTTTACCATAAAAAGTCCCTACTACTTTCTTTTTTTAAAGCCATATTAATATTAGGTATGATGGTTAAGGGGATGGTATGTTCAATGGAGCATGTTGAAAAATTAGAAATTGGAGGCCAAAAGGCAAAGAAAAAGTCTAGAGGCAATGTCCATAACAAAAAGTGGGCTGTTCTGTCACTCGCTTCTATCCCACTTGTAATGACACTTGGAAATTCCATGCTTATTCCTGTATTGCCTGCTATGGAGAAAAACCTTAATATATCTGCTTTACAGACTAGTATGATTCTGACCGTGTATTCAATTGTAGCCATTATCCTAATCCCTATAGCAGGAGGATTATCAGACTATATCGGAAGGAAAAAGGTCATTATCCCTAGCCTCTTAATTGCAGGAATTGGAGGACTCATCTCTGGATGGGCTGCCTGGAAAGCTAATGACGCCTATTGGATCATTCTTTGCGGCCGTGCTTTACAAGGGGTTGGGGCAGCCGGAGCATCTCCCATTGTCATGCCACTCATTGGTGATATGTTTAAAAACGATGATGAAGTGAGCAGTTCGCTTGGAATGATCGAAACATCAAATACATTTGGAAAAGTACTGAGTCCAATACTTGGGGCCTTTCTCGCTAGTTTTTTCTGGTTTCTCCCATTCTTTGCTTTCCCAGTGTTTTGTGCCCTTTCGATATTACTTGTATGGCTTTTAATCAAAACACCTAAAGAACGTGAGGAGCCCGTGCCATTCAAGCAGTTTTTAGTAAACATTAAAAACACATTTACACATAATGGAAAATGGTTGTATGCCATCTTCGTCATTGGTGCCATCATGATGTTTGTTTTATTTGGAGTGTTGTTTTATTTATCGGATGTACTGGAAAAAACATATAATATCATCAATATTAAAAAAGGCTTTTTACTTGCAGTCCCATTAGGGGCTTTATGTATAGCCTCTTTTATAACCGGAAAAATAATAAAAGAAAATAAAGTATTAATGAAATGGATCATCTTCGGAGGATCTGCATTGACTGCTGTATCCGTTGCTATTTTAAGCTTCTCAAGCGGATTATGGTTCATGCTCATTTTATTTACATTTGGCGGTATCGGAATAGGGGTAGCCCTTCCTTGTTTGGATGCCTTAATTACATGTGGAATTGAAAAAGAAGAAAGAGGAACCATCACATCCATTTATCATTCGATGAGATTTATTGGTGTTGCTGCAGGTCCGCCTGTCATGGCTTTATTTATGGAGCATACTGAAAAGGTATTATTTTATTTCTTAAGCGGTCTTACTGTCATAGCCATCATTGCCACATTTATGGCAATAAAGCCAGACGAGGAGGATGCTTAGGTAAAGAACTTCGGGATGACTTTCTTAATCGGATATGTTATCCTATAGTTGTAGATATCATTTAAATGAATGACCGCAGGTGTTAGAGCACCCACGGTCATCCGCAATAGTCGTCGTTCCCTGAGCGGCGGCCAGTCAAAAGACTAGACCTCTCCTCAATTATCAGGTCAAGGGAGGTCTATTTTTTGTGGTTAAAAGACAAGACAGCGATGATCAGACTTGAAAATGAAATCATAATCATAATCGTTTCGAATACTGTCATAGGCATCACCCCCTTTCAAATGGGGTTAGCCGACCACCCTTGAGAAAACTCCCTATTGCTTCTCTATTATATCACAAACCTGTCCTAGGAAAAGAACATATGTTCTACTTTTACAAAAATGATGCTTTCTTACTAGAATTAAGTGAATCTTTTAAATAGTGAATGCGCGTTAATCTGCGAAAAAAATAACCGCCAAAAGGGTGGCTTCACTTCTCTATTCCTTCAATCTAGGCTTAGCAGGATTACAATCAGGTTTTTCTGACTGTGTTGATTCTGCAAGCTTTGTTAAATAATAGCATTCTTCTCTGAACATATGGTCTGCCATTAGCGCAGAAAATGTTCCTAATGCTTCTTTACTTAACCTAAGCTCCTCAATTTCATCTAAAAAGTTCATGAACAGTTTCATTTCTAATGACACATCTTTATTAAATTTTTTCAATGCAGGAAATGCTGTAAGATTTGTTCTTAGAAATCCCGTCAATTCAACAGCTTTTAAATAAAAGGCTTCAAAATCCTTTGTAAACTCATCACTCAATTTTTTAATCTTTTTTTCTGGAAGTTCCATATTATCAGAAATGGCCCCTGCATGCCCTGCAGCATCCAATAGCCATAGCAAATGGTGATGCAACTCATGAAAAACAGGTGCTGCTTCCCCGTTTTTCAAATACTTTAACAGAAGCAGGTACTCATCTACTTCGTTTACCATATGATTCATAAAAGTTGGCCCGAGATGAATCTTTACTTTTCCAACAAGATGGCGCTCAAGAATAGTCAGCTTAAACTGTCTAATTTTCTTGGCTTCTTCATCTGCTTCCACTGTTAAATCCTGCAAATTCCCTACTCCTACTCTACCAAGGAGCTGATCAAAAACCTGAATAAAATAATTGGCTTCATGAATGAATTCTTTTTCTGACGGTGCAAGGGAATCATGGATAAATCGGGCATGATCTCCTAATACTTGCAGCCAAAATCCATGCTCAAATTTTGCAGCCTTTTCGTAGCTAGCAGCCAAACAATCTCCCCCTTATGAACAGTTCATTCATAAAAGCTTATCGGGGAAACTGGGCATTTATGACATGTAAATCATCTAACTCTTTATTTGGACATAAGAAAAAGCCGGAATGAATGTCCAGCTTTTTTAAAAGTGAAAGGCAGAAAGTTGCTCATTCAATATTTCGGCTTTATACCCGTTTGTTTGAAAATAGGTTAGCAGAGATGGCAAATGCTCTGCTGTTGTTCTTCTATCATGGAGTAAAATGACCATTGGTCTATCCTTATGTTTAAAATTTTCGATTTGTTGAATAACTCTTTCAACATATTCACCATTGCGGTATTTCCAATCCTCACTATCTACTGTCCAATCCCATAGATTAAACCCGGCTGCTTCCACGGCTTTCAAATAGGAAGGTTTCATGTATGGCGCGGAACCATAAGGAGTTCTAATTAAGGATGTGCCTGTACCTGTCATTTGCATTAAGGTGGCTTGCGCTTTTGTCATTTCGTCAACTACTGTCTTTTCCGACCGATAAATTTTGGCGACATTATGTGAAACTCCATGTAAGGCTGGGATATGACCGTTATTGATAATAGCATGTAATTCCTCTGGATACATTCTCATATTAGGCTCAAGCATAAAAAAAGTAGCCTTCATGTCAAATGTATTCAATGTTTGCAGTATGTCTAATGTATAGGCGGAAGGTCCGTCATCAAATGTTAAATATATGACTTTTTGTTCATTTTGTAGCTTTATTTGGGAGTTTTCTTGTTTTGAAGAAACGCTATCTTTAAGACTAGTTTCTATACTATTAATATCATTCTCTACAGGGTCATGCTTTTCCGGTTTATTTTTCAGTTCTTGCTCATTTAATGTTTGTTCATTATGTTCTTGATCCATTTTTTTCTTTAATATGTAAAAAGCTTGAATTTTATTATTAACGTAACCATTCATCTCCTCTGTATGATCAAAATGCCTCTTTGTAAGTAAGGAATACATAATATTAATCGGCTGTGATAAACTAGAAACAGCCAATGCTTCACTATGATTGTTTGTCTTAACCGTTGTAAAAACTAATGTTAAACAAACAATCGATGAAATTAATAACTTCCCTTTCGAATAGGTTGTTTTTCTTTTCCTTTTACTTCTCATGATGTTCACCTTTCCATCTCTATTCTTTCTGCTAAAAAGTAATAGGTCTTACATAGTAAAAACGATTTTATATTAAGAAAAGTTGTCAATTTTCACTTTTTCTTTACAAAACTATTAAATTTTCGCTACAAATCTTCTTACTTTAAGATTAACCAATCTCTCATTCTTTTTCAATTGATTCCAAAAATTAGTAAATAATTAGTATGGCAGACGAAATAAATCAAGAAAATACTAAATAATTTGCTCTAATAAAATAAATATGGTAGAATCTTTTTAACAATATATAGTATTATTTTATGCACACAAATACTATATGTTGTTTCCACTTCGAATTATTTCTTAATTGATCCAAGGTCTCTTTTTTATCCGCTCCTTATGGGCGGAATTTTTTTGCAAAAAAAAGTTCTTGCATAAAGGCAAGAACTGCAATTTTTACGTAACTTCCTATATACTTGTTCCTAATCATGGTTTATGACATTTTGATTATACACCTGCGTGATTAATTCTTTAAATCCAATCATACCATCATCAAGACTTTCCTTCGGTAAATACCTCGCAGCATAAAGAGTTTCCTGCTCTGAAGATAAAAAAATATTTAGCGGCCCTTGCCCTTTTACATCCATCTTCTGACACTTGCTCAAGCATAAAGAAGCAATATCCGGATGCTCTTCCTTGTCAATCATCATGCAAATAAACTTATCATTTAATAGCTGGGCTGTCTCCATATCTTCAAACGACTCCTGTTCCATGACAGCACACAAATGGCAATGATTATCCCCAATACTGACAAACACAAGCTTACCTTCCCTTTTCGCCTTATCAAACGCTTCTGTTGACCACTCTAGCCAATTTACAGGACTCCGCTCATGCTTTTTTAAATAAGGGCTTTTGGATAGCACTAACCAATTATATGTTGGGGAATAACGTTCTTCGGATAAGAAAGACTGCATATTTTACAACTCCTTTATTTGGAAATAACTCTATCTGCAAAGAAAATCTATGATTGATCGTATACTTATGACAAAGATATTATTTCCATTAAGGTGAGGAAAAATTAATGAATATTCATAGCCTTCTTATTGTTGCTATAAAAGTTCGCATAACTTGTTCAGCTGTTTGCTCGAGTAAAATGGCAGCGCTTTCAATGGCTTTTTGTAGTGTCATAGGAGAATTAATAATACTATGAACACTTGTAATACCGTGTTCATATAAAACATCAATTCCTTGGCCAATGGACCCGGTCAGAGCAAAAACAGGGATTCCTTTCAGTTTAGCTGCTTCAGCCACGCCCATAGGTGTCTTTCCTGAGGCAGTTTGGAAATCAATCTGACCTTCACCAGTAAATACGCAATCTGCTCCAGCTAAATGTTCAACAAGCCTTGAATATTCTATGACAATGTCAATGCCTCGCTTTGTTTTAGATGGAAAAAAAGCTTGGAAGGCTCCACCAATTCCTCCCGCTGCTCCGGCTCCGGGCATATCATGCAGGCGAATGCCTGTTTTTAATGCTACTAAATCTGCCCAATGCCTTAAGTTGTTGTCTAGAATTTCAACCATATCAGGTGTAGCCCCTTTTTGCGGACCAAACACATGAGTTGCTCCCTTTTCCCCTACTAATGGATTCTGAACATCTGTCGCTATTAAAAATTCACAATTTGCAATTCGTGAATCAAACTCTTGATCATCAATATCAACAATTCTTCCTAGTTCAGAACCTCCATATCCGACTAACTCTCCATTAGCATCAAGAAACTTCATTCCTAGTGCTTGAAGCATACCTAACCCGCCATCATTGGTCGCACTTCCACCAATCGCTAAAATAAATTTGCTGCATCCATCATCTAATGCTTTTTTAATTAGCTGTCCTGTCCCAAATGTTGTGGCTGTCATAGGATTAAGCCTAGCAGAATCGATGAGACATAACCCTGATGCACTAGCCATTTCTATCACGCATGTTTCCTGATCACCTAATAATCCATAAGCAGCTTGTACAGGATCAAGTAATGGTCCCTTAACCTCAATCTCTACCTTATGACCATTTGTAGCAGATACTAGACTGTCCATCGTCCCTTCTCCACCGTCTGCAACTGGAACTAGAACGGTTTCTGCATGCTGAATTGCATTTTTCACCCCTTTTTCAATGGCCTGTGCTGCTTCAAGTGCCGTTAAACTCCCCTTAAATGAATCGGGTGCAATCACAATTTTCATTTTCCTTGCCACCTTATTAGATTTTATTAATAATATATAAATAAAATTAAATATTCAGTAACTTCTATTCACTATTATAGGCTTAAATACGAGTTATTGGTATTAGAAATCTCCTATTAAAAAGAAGTCCATGCTTTGCATGAACCTACTATTAAGGGCAATCACCTATCCGAAGATCATGCATATTTTAATGAAGTAAGGATAGGAGTGTGCGATAACTATGATATTACTTCAGGATTCAGAGCTGGAAAAGCATGATACAGAAGGATGGCAAAAGAAAGCCTATAAGCTGTTTATTCAAAAAATGACTGATGCGAATCAATTATTTCCTTGTATCCCCGCCACTTTAGGTTTAAAGTCTGGTCACCTAAGATATGGCTTCATTGACAGCCCATTAAAATATGAGACCTCTTACAAACTGGCAGCAATACTTAAGGAATATTCCTTACATTATAAAAGCTTCGGAAAATATACGTCCCTCATTATATTTTTTAATTCCTCTAAAGAAGACTTGAATTTTAGCATTAAAGAATATCAGGAACTGTTCTGGCAACACCTAATCAACTTAACGATGCTAGATGAATTGCCTTGGCCAGATATCATACCTACAAACCCAACTCATTCATTTTGGGAATTCTGCTTTCATGGGACACCCTATTTTATGTACTGTGCGACCCCTGCACACATAAATAGAAAAAGCAGAAGCTTTCCATATTTAATGTTAGCCATCACACCAAGATTTGTTCTAAAAGAATTCCTCGCAAAAGGAAAACAGGCTGATAAAATAAAACAGCAAATCCGCGAACGTTTATGCGCTTATGACAGCACTACTATTCACCCTGCATTAAACTCTTATGGAAATAGCGATAATTATGAATGGACACAGTATTTCCTGCCAGATGATCAAAGCACATTTTCCCAATGCCCTTTTCATAAGGAAAAAAATAAAATGTAAGTTGTTAAAAAATGACATATAAAAAAAGCCAAACTCTGTATTTCGTTAGGTTTGGCTTTTTTGTAAATAAACTGACATTCTAGAGATGAAATCGCTGTGCCAGCATCTCCCAGTCACTAATAAATATCGGCCATAAATTCGGCCTTCTTCTAATGGCAAGCGGATGATAAGCAACAGCTGTCGGGAATCCATTTACATTGTGCCAGGAGCCTCGCAGCTTTTTCACCTCTGCTTCAGGATTTTCGAAAAATGATTGAATAGCAATATTCCCTAAACAAAAAATAAAATTCGGCTTCTTTTCTGCTAACTGCACCCATAAATGCTGGATACAAGATTTCCTAGCTTCCTCTTTATTATAGGCACGAACAGGTCTTCTTTTTAAAATATACGTTACATATAAATCACTAGGCTGTATGCCTACCTCGTTAGCGGATTTTTGTAATGTAAACCTAGTTCCGCAAACATATGGGTTCCCTTCACGATCTTCTCGTGCTCCTGGATTATCAAGGATAATCATGATAGGAGCACCAGGATTGCCTTCCCCCCACACCATCCTTGTCCCATGCTTATAAAGTTTGCATTCACGACAATCCTTTTGATCCTCTGGCACTCGTTCCTCAGGCCAAATGGCTGGACAAAATTCAATAATACCCGTCATCTCCTGTTCTGATTACAGTCCACCACAGCTGTTATGGTTGTTTTGCTTCTTTTCTAAAGTATTTGTCTCGTCAGACTCAACGACCGATTGTAATCCATAGCCTGTTGTACTAATTTCAAAGTCCATATCTTTCTCCTGGCCATTTAATTTATGATTGTTAAGATTCAATTGATCATTTCGCATCTTTACCCCTCCAATTTCTTTTTATTAGAACCAATCTGTATTCCTATTGTTCCTCGATAAAGCAAAGTCATACAGCCTCCATATTCTTAAATACATAAAACCTTTGCCCTAAATAGTTTAGGAGTGTATATAATCCTGCTCCTATTACAACTGCCAAGTTTTCTGCCAACAGGCTATTACCCTCTTCAAAGATTCTTAAGGCCATATGGCTTACGGAATAAGAGAAAATGTAGCAGCTCAAAATCACGATAATGAACCGTGGGATACTCGTTTTCAAATGAATTTTACTCTGAAAGGTAAAACTTCGATTTAAAAAATAACTTACAAAAGCTCCAACGCCATTTCCAATGAAAGTAGAAATCCAATAGGACATTTCTGCTGCATTTAATAGAAGAAGCATGATGGAGAGTCCAATTAACGTATTTACCACTCCTACTAATAAAAAACGGAAAAAGGAATTAGTTCGTTTCAGATAATTTTCCATAATTATGGTCAAAGAGTTCATGTTCATTTTCTCCATCATTTATTAGCGAACGTGGAATCGGCAAATTAAATGTATCAATATCGACCATATATTTCGGTCTTCGCTTCGTTTCACTATATATTTTTCCAATGTATTCACCAACCACACCAATAGAAATGAGCTGAATCCCGCCAATTAACCAAATAGAAGTTATTAAGGATGTCCAGCCCGTTTCCGTTTTACCGGATAGCTTTAAACTGAGAAAGTAGACTCCAAATAAAAGACTAATAAAGAAAGAAAGAAATCCAACAAGCATGACGACACGAATAGGCGTAACAGAAAAAGAGGTTAATCCCTCAAGTGAAAAGGCGATCATTTTCTTTAACGGATATTTCGTTTCTCCGGCACTTCGTTCTTTTCGGTCATAGTAGACGTAGGTAGACTTTAAGCCTAGTATTGGCACAATGCCGCGGAGGAAAATATTCACCTCATCATAGCGCTGTAATTCATAAAGAGCCCTATTGCTCATTAATCGAAAGTCAGCATGATTATAAACAAGATCCACCCCCATCCTCTTCATTAATTTATAAAAGCCTTGGGCCGTGCTCCTTTTGAAATATGTATCTGTATCCCGTTTTCTTCTGACCCCATAGACGATTTCATAGCCTTCTCGGTATTTCAAAATAAATTCACGTATGACAGAAATATCATCCTGCAGATCTGCATCAATGGAAATAACACAATCCGAAACAGTCTTGGCTGCCATTAATCCAGCCAAAAGCGCCTTTTGGTGTCCGACATTTCTTGAAAGCTTTAACCCTTTAATTAGCTCGTCTTCTAAACTCTTTCTATATATGATTTCCCATGTTTGATCCTTACTCCCATCATCAACAAATAAAATTTTACTATTACTCGAAACTAACCTCTCCTTTACTAGCTCTTGGAGATAAATGCTTAGCTGTAGCATCGTATCTGGGAGAATCTCCTCTTCGTTATAACATGGAACAACTATCGTGAGCATTGGATGATCCATTCTGATTCCTCCTGCTGTTAGATCGCTTTATATAAATAAATTTTCCAAGCAGAGCTAGATGATTCAAACGTCCTTTCTAAGCTCAGATTATTTTCATATGCATTATCAATGGGAACGGCAGAAAAAATATATTGGCCACCCATTTCCTTAAATGGCTTGATGTTAAGCTCAAGGTGTTTTAATCGCTTTTTTGTATTTTTTTTAAACATATAGCGCTTTCCTAGTTCAGCTGTAAAAATATAGCAGCGTCCTCCCCATTCATCAAAATAAAGGCGGATCGTTTTATTTTTTGCCAATTCCTTCTCAATAATTTTCCTAAATTGATATTTATAAGATAAAGGGTAAAAATTATTATAAGTGTCGAGGGTATAAAAACCGTTAAATTGAGCGATAGCCGGGTGGATACCAATACTCGCCACACGATAATCTTTCTGAGGAATTCCTATATAATCTTTAATCTCCTTAAATTGATCCACAGCAAAAAATTGCTTAAATGTTGGCTTTGTTTGAAAGATGATTTCTTCATTAGTTACAGAACAAACAATTAGCTGTGCAGCAACAAGTATAGGAACTGTCCTTTTCCACCTTGTATCCATTAGAACCTTTAATGACAAAGCAAACAGTACATAAATGACTAGCGGCCTCAGAAAATGATACCGGGCAAAATTGAAAGTATCTAAAAAGTGAAATCGCTTCGTTAATGGCAGCCATCCCTTATAAAACCAGAAGGCATACCATACTGATAAAGTGATATTAAGGATAAATAAAAAAACAAAGGCTCTTTCCTTTTTCCAGATTTTCTTTCTTAAAATAATGAATAATGCCAAAAACATTACAGGCAAGATGACTAAAGTATGTATAGTTGCAGCATGATGGTGACCATAGATGAAATTTTTATAGGTAAGTCTAATAGAGCGCCAAATGGATAATCTTGCGTGAAAATATTCATCTCTGCTGTTTGGTTCATCATCAAACAGAAAAGAATAGACTAGCCGGTATTCCACGATTGCATACAAAAGAGTCATATAACCAATAGACAATAGAAAACGCCAATTCCACCGCTTCTTCATCATTACTTCAATTAGCCAAAAGATCCCTATAGCAGTTAGAAAAAAGAAGAAGCCCAAAACAATACTTGAATAGAAAGGCAGAATAGTTAGCACTAGATAGCTTTTCCACATTTCCTTCTTTTTCCGGATATTGAGGAAAGCCCATAAGGCTAATGGCATGCCAAGTGTACTTAACATTCCAGATGGCCAAAATGGGGTAAATGCAAATGCAAGAGAAGTGCCTATATTGACAGCTAGAATAGTCCACTGTTGCCCAGTAAGGAAATGGGTTTTCAACAGTAAATACATCCCTATGAACGCAAAAACCCTAGTAATCGTCTGGCTAATTGCATAAGCCGTCATTGCAGGAAAGAGAGCATAAAGCCAAACGATCAGACTAAATTCCGTTCCAAATGCATTTCGGGATAATTGTCCATTTATTATTTGCGGAATGACGGCATTGACAGACCCGGTTAATTGTCCACTTTCAGCTAAGACTTTATACCAGGCTAAATTGGAATCCAAATTATCGTGAACTCGTATATGTGCATTCTCCCCTAATATAAACAGCGGGGAGACAAAAACAGCTAAGGCAAGAAAGGCAAAAATTAAAAACCTTCTTTCGATATGTTTTTTTTGAGTTGGCATTTCTTCATACACCTCAAAAGCATATTCCCTGCAAAAGTCTTATTATCTTAATAGTTTTAAGGTGCTCTTTGTGGAGGAAAATATTCCTTTTTGCTCTTTTTCTGTAAACATGTGGGATAAGACAGCCACTTCCGTACATAGAAATGGGAACGGGAAAGCCGAATGATTAGGGGGATCATGGATGATAAAAAAACAGTCATTCCTGCCGCTGGTTTAGGAACCCGTTTCCTGCCGGCAACAAAAGCTCTGCCGAAGGAAATGCTCCCAATCGTTGATAAACCAGCCTTCCAATATATTATTGAAGAAGCGATTGCGTCGGGGATTGAAGATATTATAATTGTAACAGGAAGGAATAAAAGAGCTATAGTAGACCACTTTGATAAGTCAGTAGAAATGGAATTGCTGTTAAAGCGAACAGGAAAAATAGTAATGCTTCATGAGGTCCAGAAAAATATCTGAAATGGCCGATATTCACTATGTTCGGCAAAAGGATCCATTAGGGTTAGGCCATGCCCTCTTATGCGCAAAAAAATTTATCAGAAATCAGCCATTTGCAGTTCTTTTGGGTGATGACATTCTTAATCATGTGCAGCAAGACAAATATGATGAAATCCAGCTAACTGATGCTTTGCATTTATTGCTAGAGCACGAGTCTATTTTTTTCATATATTATCAAAGGGAAACGATATGATGTTGGTGATAAATTTGGCTTTCTGGAAGCGTCCATTAATTTTGCATTAAAGAGACCGGAATTAAAAGAAAAACTATACCTGTACTTAAAACAAAATCATTTTTGAAAAGCTGATAAACTTTTGTATCCCTCTGGATACTTTATGTGCCAATTCCAAGCATCTTGTATTATTTTGTGTATTGAAGATTTCTTTGGTTTCCAGCCTAATATTTTCAAAGCTTTATCCGAACAAGCAATTAATTCTGCGGGATCACCATGCCTCCTATCTCCTACTATCATCTTTATATTTTTCCCTGTTTCTTCTATAGAAGCCCTTATTACCTCCTTTACCGAATATCCCGCAGTATTGCCAAGATTAAATACATCACTTTTTCCTCCATTTTGTAAGTATTGGAGTGCCATTGAATGAGCCTCTGCTAAATCCTCTACATGAATAAAGTCTCGGATACAGGTTCCATCCTTTGTCGGATATTTATCTCCATAAATTGTTACGTATTCTCTCATTCCCAGTGCTGCCTGCAGAACAATAGGAATTAAATGGGTTTCAGGAAGATGATACTCTCCTAATTCACCTGTTTCCTTCGCACCGGCTGCATTGAAATATCGTAATGAGACATAGCTTGCATTAAAGGCATCTCCCCACCATTTGATCATCCTCTCCATTGCAAGCTTTGTCTCACCATATGGATTAGAGGGCTGAAGTGGAAAGCTTTCTTTAATTGGCTGTTTATGCGAATCCCCATAAACGGCCGCAGTAGATGAGAATACAAGGTATTTAACACAGTGCCTGCTCATCGCCTCAAGCAGAGACCGAGTCCCGCTTACGTTTACATCATAATACTTTAACGGATCATTCATTGATTCTCCGACTAGTGAAGCGGCCGCAAAATGAAAAACTGCCACTATTTTTTCCTTATTAAAAATATTCATTATTATTTCTGAAGAACGTATATCACACTCATAGAAAATTGCCTTTGGATGAATGGCCTCTCGGTGGCCAGTCTGCAGGTTATCGATGACAATTACCTTCATACCTTTCTCAATTAAATAATCAACAAGATGTGAGCCAATATAACCTGCGCCTCCAGTTACCAAAATCGCCATTAGTTCTCCCCCCTTAAATCCATTTCTCCCTTCTCTATATGCAAAAGAAATTGTCTGTATTCTCCCAAAAAAACATTAAAAAACGCCTGCTCGACTAAGCAGACGTTATTAATAATGGATCATTCCTCTCCACGATTACTTTTATCTTCATTTAATTTTAAATCTGTCTCAGAAGGAGTCAGTTCTTCTGAAGCTTCTGTTTGAAATTGCAGTTTGCTTTGCCGTGCAGTATGGCTGTTCATTTTAGTGATAATCTGATTGGCCATGTATCTATGAAATATGATTTCAAAAAGGGCGACTCCAGCGGCAGCAACGAGAGACATCGTCACTATATTTTCTCTTAGGGTCAAACTGATACTTAAAGACCAAATCACGAGGAAAGCCAGGACAAAATCGGTGATTGTCGCAATGAAATTATTAGACCTAGGCAACACAAGAAAGTCGCCAAGAACATAAGAGGATGCTCCTAATGCTAATGAAATTAAGAATACCATTCCAAAGGACATGCCATAAAATAAGCCAAGTATAATATATAAAAGGACTAAACAAGAAATAAACTTTAACAAAAATGCTTTTGCATGCTTCACAACATCATCTCCTTTTAGTCTATTTTGCTTATATTCGGCTTTTCCTATTCAGTTTAGGAATTTGCGAATTCAGAAATAACGGCAATGACTAAAGAAAGTTTTTGGACAAAGATTCATAGGAACATTTTTTGCACATAAAATGTACAAGTTAGGAACCTATCCGATTGGAGTGGTCATTATTGAATGTTAACATTTTCCTGAGTTATATCATTTTAGGGTTTACTTTGGCAGCTCCAATTGGTCCGGTTAACTCGGTTAGATTGGATAAAGGTATAAAGAATGGTTTTTGGCATGCATGGATTGTAGGGATCGGCTCTATGATAGCAGATGGAATTTTCATGCTAACGGTTTATTTAGGGATGGTACACTTTTTGGAAATATCGATTGTTCAAATATTTCTCTGGCTTTTTGGAGGGTTTATTCTCATCTATACAGGGACAGAAAGCATTATAGGCGCTAAGATGATTACTTTGGAAGAAACTAGGGGGAAAGATTCAATAACAAAATGCTTCTTGACAGGGTTTTTCATGTCCATATCCAGCCCCTTATCCATCCTATTCTGGTTAGGAATTTACGGATCTGTACTCGCTAAAACAGCCCAAGTCTATGGGACTGGTCAATTATTAATTTATAGCAGCATGATATTTTTGGGACTCACCATTTGGGATATTCTCATTGCGGGATTAACAACAGGGTTTCGAAGATTTTTAACTGTACATAGTCTTAAGGCCATTTCCATTTTTTCTGGCCTATCATTACTTGGATTCGGCTTATATTTTGCCTATCATGGAATAAAAGCGGTGTTTTTTTGAAGTGACATAGGAGAAACGGGATCAATAAATGATTCCCGCTTTTTTGTTAATTCCTTTTTACTCCGTAAATTATACAGGCTACTCCTCCAAAGATAAAGACTATTTCCCTTTTTCTTTGTCTTTATCTTTCAATTCCGGTTTATCATTCATTACTCTAAAAAATTGTGTATTCATGCTACCCTGAACAATATCCTCTAAAAAGAATTGACCAATCAATTTTAAATACTCATCATCATCGAACATCTTCTTGTTTTGCAGTTCCATTTCTGCAAGGCCTTCGTATGTTGAAATAACAGCGTATGTATGGTCCTTTCCTGAAATTGGCGTTAAAATTTCTACCTTATGATGATAATTTTCATTTCTGTATTTTTTAATCTCAAGTAAATTATCTAACCCATCTTTAAATTTTTCCTGTTTTATCTCAAAGGTTTGGTAAACGATGACCGACATTCAGAATGCCCTCCAATATGAGTATTAAAGAAGATTTCAAATTTATTATTTTCCTAATTGAATTATTTATTCTTTAGGAAAAATTGTAGTACAGCCTCTAAATCATGAATAGAATGTGTACAAACCTATTAATTGAATAATACATAGCAAGGAGAAAAAGCATGGGGATTTTTTTGGGTT
The DNA here is from genome assembly GCF_036965125.1 of Bacillus sp. JJ1503. Lineage (NCBI taxonomy): Bacteria > Bacillati > Bacillota > Bacilli > Caryophanales > Bacillaceae > Bacillus > Bacillus sp. JJ1503. The sequence continues at coordinate 2,600 of NZ_JBALOZ010000176.1, read as the reverse complement.
ATGTCTTTCTTGGGCTTACTTTGGCTGCACCGATTGGGCCAGTGAATGCAGCACAATTAGATAAGGGGATTAAAAATGGCTTTTGGCATTCTTGGCTTGTCGGCTTTGGCGCTATGATTGCAGATATCCTATATATGATTGCTGTTTTTTTGGGTGTAGTTCAGTTTCTTGAAATACCCATTGTCAAAACCTTTTTGTGGTCATTTGGCTTCTTTGTTCTCATTTATACGGGTATTGAAAGTATTCAAGGTGCTGGAAAAATTGAATTATCATCTCGTAATAAAAGTGAATCCGCTATCAAATCTTTTATTTCCGGCTTTTTCATTTCGATTTCCAATCCTTTAACCATTTTATTCTGGTTGGGCATTTTCGGATCTGTCTTAGCAAAGACGGCTACACAATTCGATCAGCTACAATTGTTAACATTTAGTTCTGCCATCATTGTTGGCTTATTTATTTGGGATGTAACGATGGCTGGGATTGCAAGCAGCTTTAGAAGATTTTTATCTGGTAAGATTCTTGCGGGCATCTCTATTGTCTCAGGTATTTCATTAATTGGGTTTGGAATTTATTTTGGATATGAGGCGGTTCTTTTATTATTTTTCCAATAAAAAGATGAACATAGGTTGATTTCGAGGGTTGTCCTCTAATTTCCATTAGACGTTCAACCCTTGTTTACTTTAAAGCTTATGCTTTTTGGGGATTATATCCTTTACTTTGCTTTCGTTTCTTAATGAAATTCATAATTAGTAACACGCTTATCACTAAACCGACAAAAAGGATACTCACAAAGAATCCCGGGCGGCTTGATTTCTCGAAAAGTGTTCCAGTTATTGCAAGCAAAATTAAACCTATCCCTATAAAGCGTTTAACATGGTCGAATTTCGTAGCTTTAATCAGCTTCGGGAAAGAAACTAGAATGAACAACCAATTATATAACAGCATTAACCCAGCTGCTGTCGTAATATATTCATACACACTGTCAGGCATGACTAATGCCAATAAAACTGATGTCACTAACCCGCCAATTGTTAAGGAAAGTGCCAGTGGAGGAACTTTTAGCTTACCCTTTTTCGAGAAAATTTTTGGGGCATCTCCATCTTCCGCTAAAGTGACAATCATGCTTGTAACGGCAAATAGGGTAGCGACCATAGTCGAAAAGCCGGCAATAATAATGCCTCCAGTAAATACATGTGGAAAAAAGGTGATATCATATTTATCAAGAGCAATAACAAACGGGCTTTCATTTTTACTAAATTTATCTATCGCTGCTAATCCCGTAGCTAAAGCTAAAGAGATTAAGTAAATGGTCGTTAAGATGATCAACATAACAGAGCCTGATTTACGAACATCTTCTTTATTTTTTAACCTAGTTGCAAAAATCCCCATTATTTCTATCCCGCCAAAGGCATAGAATCCAAAGATTAATGCAGACCATAAACCATAAAATCCTCTAGGCAGGATTTCATTTCCGTCTGTAGGGACTTTAAAATCCTTTAGATTTCCTCCAAATAATCCAAATAAAACGGTGATCGCCAAGATGATAAACATCAATATTGCAGCAATTTTTATAACTGCAAAAATATTCTGGGCTTTCTCAAATCCCTTTGTTCCAATGACAATAACGAAAACCCCTAGCACTGCATAAATGGAGGAAAAAATCCAAAGAGGTACATCAGGGAACCAGAATCGTGTTAATAATGAAAGAGCGGTCAACTGGCTACCAGAAATCAGCATTTCAGAAAACCAATAGACCCACCCGCTGCTAAACCCAGCTCCACGCCCATATGCTTTTTTCGCGTATGAACGAAATGCCCCTTTTTGCGGGTCCTTTGCGGACATTTTTCCTAAAGCGTCAAAAACTGTGTAAGTGCCTATCGCTGCCAGAATAAAGGCTATTAAAATTGCGGGGCCAGTCATTCTTATACCAATTCCGGTCCCAACAAAATACCCTGTTCCAATAATGCATCCGACACCGATTAACGACAGCTGCCACCAAGCTAGCTTTTTTCCATCTTCGCTAATATCCCCTTTGTCAGCAGCACGAGCCGGTATTTCCATGCCAATCCCCCCTCCGAAACTCCAAATTATTATTTGCCCCATACCATTAAATATGTATCTCCAAATAACCAATCCATTAAGAATAAAGAGGCTTAAAAGGTTTCAAAATAAGCAATAGGAGGGGATTTTAAATGGCTAATCAATGTTTTTACTGCAACAGTGAAACGGGGGAAAAAGAATTACATCAAGTCACATTTTATGTATCAAATATGGACAAGGATGAAATACTTTGCCCTGAATGTTATCAAGAATGGCTCCATGGAATTAAAGAGTAATAATAGGTGAAGGACTTTTCCAAAAGTCGGGAAAGTCCTTCATAACGATAAAAACTCTTTCTTTGATATGTACTTATTAACATTATTCCTCTAGTTTTTTAAGGTTGTCAAAATGATAAGTTTAGCTTATAATCGAAAAAGTTACATATATAGTGTTTATTTTTATTCATTAACACAATATACAGTGATAAACCAATAAATATGGTGTCCGTTATGGACTTAATAGGGAATCTGGTGAAAATCCAGAGCTGTTCCCGCAACTGT
>NZ_JBALOZ010000175.1:754-7043 GCF_036965125.1 Bacillus sp. JJ1503 | reverse complement strand
GCAGAAAATAGTGTTGCAAGGCAGCAGGAAGAAAAGAAGGCCGGAGCATCTTCTTCATCAGCTAAAAACTCTAGTAGTAAAACAATCCGGGTAAATATTGAAAGACTTGATATTTTAATGAATTTATTTGAAGAATTAGTCATTGACCGGGGGCGTCTTGAACAAATTTCCCGTGATTTAAATAATCAGGAGCTGCATGAAACAGTTGAGCATATGACTAGAATTTCAGGTGATTTACAAAATATTATTTTAAACATGCGCATGGTTCCTGTGGAAACAGTATTTAATCGATTCCCGCGGATGGTTCGTCAATTAGCCCGTGACTTGGACAAGAAGATCAATCTTGAGATAATCGGGGCTGAAACGGAATTAGACAGAACAGTTATTGATGAAATTGGCGATCCGCTCGTCCATTTAATTAGAAACGCCCTTGACCATGGGGTTGAAACACCTGAAATTAGAAAAGCTAACGGAAAGAACGAAGAAGGCACAGTTATTCTTAAAGCTTACCATAGTGGAAATCATGTCTTTATTGAAATAGAAGATGATGGTGCTGGAATTAATCGGGATAAGGTGCTTGCAAAAGCGATTAAAAATGGAATCGTCACCGGGCAGGCAGCTGTAACGATGACTGACAAGCAAGTGTTTGAGCTTATACTTGCTTCTGGCTTCTCAACTGCCGAGAAGATTTCTGACGTTTCAGGCCGAGGAGTAGGTCTAGACGTTGTAAAAAGCACAATTGAATCATTAGGCGGTACCATATCAATCGATTCAGCCCTAGGCAAAGGCTCGATCTTCTCGATCCAATTGCCGCTTACTTTATCGATTATTTCGGTCATGCTTACTGAAATACAAAAAGAAAAATTTGCTATCCCTTTATCTTCAATTATTGAAACAGCCATTGTGAAAAAATCTGATATTCTAAATGCCCATAATCAAAGAGTCATCGATTTTAGAGGCAAGGTTGTGCCGCTTCTTTTCCTAAAAGAAATCTTTGAGGTACCGGTTTTTGAAGAAGAGGATGAATTTTACTCTGTTGTCATTGTTAGAAAAGGGGACAAGATGGCTGGACTTGTTGTTGATTCTTTTATTGGCCAGCAGGAAGTTGTTTTAAAGTCTCTCGGTAACTATTTAACAAATGTATTTGCTATCTCTGGGGCTACTATCCTTGGTGATGGTCAGGTAGCATTAATTGTAGATTGCAACTCGTTAATTAAGTAAACCGTTTTCTTCGTACCATAAATTTTCGATTGTCTAGTAAGGAGTGGGTCAGGATGGCTGAGACAATAGCTTCTGATATTAAATTAATCGTTTTTCAGCTTATGAATAAGGAGTATGCAATCCCAGTAAATCAAGTTCGGTCCATTGAGAAAATTGAGCATATTACGAGAGTGCCAGGAACAGAAAAGTTTATTAAAGGGGTCATTAACCTTCGCGGAGTCATAACGCCAATCATTGATCTTCGCAGCAGATTTGGGCTTGATGAAGTAGGCTATTCAGACAGTACCCGAGTCATCATTGCAGGTCTTAATGATTTAGAGGTCGGTTTCATCGTTGATTTAGCTAATGATGTTATCGACATTCCAGTTCACTCTATTGAACCGCCACCCGAAGTTGTAGGTGTGCTTGAGGCTGATTATATTAATGGTGTTGCTAAGATCGGAAATCGTTTATTAATACTAATTGACCTTGAAAAGATCTTAAATACAGAAGAACGTTTAAGTTTACTAGGAAATGAAGGATGAACAAATGAATTTTCTTGAAAAAATTTCATCAATGCACCTCGATATATTGAAAGAAATTGGAAATATTGGGGCTGGACATGCTGCTACTGCGCTATCTAAGTTATTAAATAAAAAAATCGACATGAAAGTGCCAGACGTCAGAATCGTTTCATTTGATGAAATGATGAATATGATGGGCGGAGCAGATAATGTTGTTGCAGGGGTGTTCCTCAGAATTGAAGGTGATGCCCCTGGCAGCATGTTTTTTGTCTTGCCGGTTGAACAGGCTTCTAGATTTATTCGGGAAATGATCGGGGATGAAAGCTTTAGCTTTGATTCTCAGCCTTATAATGAATTGGGATTATCTGCTTATCAGGAGCTTGGAAACATCTTATCCGGATCGTATTTATCCTCTCTTTCTGATTTCACGAATTTATCATTATATCCTTCTGTACCAGCATTAAGCATCGATATGGCTGGTGCAATAATAAGCTATGGACTGATCGAATTATCACAAGTCAGCGATTTCGCCATTGTTATTGATACAGCACTTAATGATGATGGGGCAGATAAAGAAACAGTAAAGGGTCATTTTTTCTTACTGCCGGATCCAGAATCCTTCGATACAATTTTTAAATCTTTGGGAGTTTAACAAAATGATTGAATGTAAAGAAGTTATTAAAGTGGGAATTGCAGATTTGAATATTGTTAAAACCCCTAATACGATACGCACCTCTGGATTAGGTTCTTGTGTTGGAGTGGTGGTTTATGATCAGCAGCGGGAAATTGCAGGACTTTCACATATTATGCTTCCTGATTCGACCCTTGCAAAGGCTGGCAATATAAATATTGCCAAATATGCAGATACAGCTGTGAAAGAATTAGTGTCGAAACTTATTCAAAATGGTGCAAGAGCGTATTCTTTAAAGGCAAAAATTGCAGGCGGGGCTCAAATGTTTCATTTTTCTTCAGGCAGTGATGTTATGCGGATTGGTCCTAGAAATGTAGAAGCTGTAAAGGCAGAGCTATCATCACTTAAAATTTCTATTGTTTCTGAAGATGTCGGCGGAAATAGCGGAAGAACGATAGAATTCAATCCTCAGACATGCATTTTGCATATCCGGACAGTAAATAAGGGTGTACAGGAAATTTAGTCAGCTTCTTTCAAAGCGAGATGGCTGTTTTTCCTTTTTTACTATATTCGGTAATGGATTGTTTTTGACTAGAGTATTTATGATCATTCAAGGAATAGGAAACGTTTGAGGAGGATGACCATGGCGCATCAAACGACAGAGGACCAACGATATTGGCATAATTGGGTCAGCTCACGTGATAATCAAGCAGGGGATTACCTTGTAAAAAAATATATGCCGCTAGTGAGTTATCATGTCCAGCGGATTTCCGTAAATCTTCCTAGAAATGTTTCACGAGATGATTTACGAAGTTTGGGGATGATGGGATTATATGATGCCTTGGAAAAATTCGATCCAAATCGGGATCTAAAGTTTGATACATATGCATCCTTCCGAATTAGAGGTGCTATTTTAGACGGTTTAAGAAAAGAGGATTGGCTCCCGCGGAATACGAGGGAAAAGGCAAAAAAAATTGAAGCTGCAATTGAAAAACTCGAGCAGCGTCTGATGAGAAATGCTAGTATTGAGGAAATCTCCTCTGAACTAAATATGAGTGAAGAAGAAGTGCAATCTGTAATAAATGAACATTTTTTTGCAAACATTCTTTCAATGGATGAAAAGTTAAATGATCAAGATGATAAAGAGGGCAACTCTTATATTATTAAAGATGATCGTGCGGAAATTCCTGAAGTGAAAATAGTGAAAGATGAAATGATTCGTGAGCTGATTGAAATGATTTCTTTACTCAATGAAAAAGAACAGCTTGTGATTAGTTTGTTTTATAAAGAAGAATTGACTTTAACAGAAATTGGTCAAGTGATGGGTCTATCGACTTCAAGAATTTCACAGATTCATTCAAAGGCAATTTTTAAACTAAGAAATGCATTAATAAAAGTTATTTAGGATTGCCACTTATGAAGGAGGAAGCTTAAATGGAAGAGCATTATCGAATAATTATAACGAAGGATCGTTTAACAGCAAAAATTGATTTAGTTTCGAATGTAGAAAATGACTTTTCCATTAAAAAGAGTGATATTGAACAATTTCTTTCTAAAGAAAAGATATCATTCGGAATCTTTGAGGATGTGATGAATCAGATTTGTGAAAACCCACAATCCTTAAGTTATCCATCCATTATTGCTGAAGGCATCCCGCCTAAAAATGGGGTGGATGCCTACCTTCTAAATGAAGTTCAACATGACAAAAAAGAGGTAAGAGAAAAATTTAACTTCCGAAAAGTTCTTCAAATCCCATCTGTTTCAAGTGGCCAGCCTCTTGCTTCAGTTGTCCCGCCCACTCCAGGTACAGAAGGAATGGATGTATTTGGAAAAAGGATTCCCGCTAAAAATGGAAAACCCCTTAAAATAAGACCAGGAAAAAATGTAATATTAAATAATTCAAGATTTTATTCAACTTCTGATGGTCAATTAAGCCTTACAGACAAAATGATCACCGTGAATCCCGTATTTGAAGTCAATGGTGATTTGGATTTAAAAACAGGAAATGTAGATTTTATTGGCAATGTCGTTATTAGAGGAAATGTACCTAGCGGATACGAAATAAGGGCTGGCGGAGATGTTAGAATATTTGGATTAGTAGAGGCTGCAAATATTCACGCTGAAGGAAATATCATTATTTCTGGAGGAATTACAGGAGGAAATAAAGGGATGATCTCAAGCGTAGGCAATGTTCAGGCAGTTTACTTAAATCAGGCAAATGTGCATGCTGGTCACGATGTCATCATAGAGTCCTCCATTTTACACAGTAAAATTCGAGCAGGCTCCTCCATTTTAGGCAAAAATGCATTCGTAATTGGCGGAATTCTTACAGCTAATAAAGAAATACATGTAAAAGAAGTTGGAAACCACTTGTTTACAAAAACGGAACTACAAGCTTATTTAGATACGTCTTTAACTGAAAGAGAGAAAGAGTTACATTTAGAAAGAGCGAAATTACATGGTAATCTTGAGAAATTATCAAATATTGAGCAGAAGCTTGCAAAGCTAACCGGGAATTTATCACAGGAACAAAAAGTCGTTATTCTCAAGCAAAGATCTACAAAACAACATATTGTTGAGCAGATCATAAAAGTAGATGATGAGCTCAGGCAATTGGAGGAGGCAATAAACGAAAGACAAGACTCTTCCATTTATATTTATGAGACTGTATATCCAAATACTACTTTGCGTTTTGGGAAGTATGCTATGCAATTGCAGCACAAACAATCATCGGCTCGTTTTCTACTTCAAGGCGGGGAAATCATGTCTGAGCCTATTCTATAGACAGTAAAAATGACTTATTAGAGATGGGTGTGGAACTATGAGTTTGAAGTCGATTGAAATGCAAGTTGCTTTACCAAGGACAATAGAAGCGGGGAAAATCCAAGAGCAATTGCAGCAGCGAGGCCAAAACATCAATGATTTTGCCACAGAGCGAACCCATAAAGAAGAAAAACAGCAAAGAGAAACTGTCATAAAACATGAACAAAAAGCGAATGTCAAACTAATGCAAGATGAGAGCAATGGCAATAATGGGGAAAATAAAGAAAATCACCAAAAAAAGAAAAGCAGCAAGCCTGTTGAAAAAGAGAAACACCCATATAAAGGAAAAATTATTGATTACAGTGGATAGAGGGATTATATGACCACTTTTTTATTATTAATTAGCTTGTTTTTAAATGTTCTTGCCCTTTTTTCAATTATCATTTTATTTCTGCGTCAAAACCGGTTTTTACAAGTAGAGAAAAAACAAGAAAAAATGATTCAAGAAATGGAAGAAGTGATTTCTGCTTATTTAGTTCAGATGAAGGAAGAAAACGATGATTTTATTAAACGAATTGGTCATATTGAACGGAATGCTCAATCATCCAATAATGCAGAAAGTCGTAAGACGATTAAGAAAGATCAAGATGAGCCCGGGCTTGAAAGGAACATAAGCCTTCATAGCCGAAAGGGAAAAGTCAATGCTTATAGTGCTGCAAAGGCTTATAAACAAAGTGCTGTCGTTCCAAGTAATAGTTCCAACCGGACGGTACGTGACGAGATAGAATTGCCGCCGCTAGAAATCGACCCTATTCTTGCAGAAGTAAATGAAAAAGAGAATTCACAGGAACAATCATTATTAAATTATATTCTTCTATTAAAAAATCAAGGATATAATGAAACAGAAATTGCTCAAAAGCTAAATAAAGGTAAGACTGAAATTAATCTTTTATTAAAATTTAATCAAAACAATTAAGGAATAACTTGATACTTCATTATTTTTATGCTATATTAACAAATGGTGTTAATACACACGCTTATAGATTTAGTCGGACGGTGCTGAAACCCTTTCAGTTCCCGATTGAAAATGAAATAAGCGGAGGAAAACAAACCATTAGGAGGAAAAACAATGTCAGTCATTTCAATGAAACAATTGCTTGAAGCTGGTGTA
>NZ_JBALOZ010000175.1:0-723 GCF_036965125.1 Bacillus sp. JJ1503 | reverse complement strand
CCCTAAGATGAAGAAATATATCTTCACTGAGCGTAACGGTATCTATATCATCGACCTTCAAAAAACTGTTAAGAAGGTAGAAGAAGCTTACAATTTCGTTAAGGAACTTGCTGGAAACGGCGGTACAATGCTATTCGTTGGTACGAAAAAACAAGCTCAAGACTCTGTTAAAGAAGAAGCAATCCGCTCTGGTATGTACTATGTTAACCAACGCTGGTTAGGTGGTACTTTAACAAACTTCGAAACAATCCAAAAACGTATTCAACGTTTAAAAGATATTGAAAGAATGTCTGAAGATGGAACTTTTGAAGTGCTTCCTAAGAAAGAAGTAGTTCAATTGAAAAAAGAGCAAGAGCGTTTAGAAAAATTCTTAGGCGGAATCAAGGATATGAAGACTCTTCCAGATGCTTTATTTATCATTGACCCACGCAAAGAGCGCATTGCTGTTGCAGAAGCACATAAATTAAATATCCCTATCGTAGGTATTGTTGATACAAACTGTGATCCGGATGAAATTGATGTTGTTATCCCTGCAAACGATGATGCTATCCGTGCTGTTAAATTATTAACTGCAAAGATGGCTGATGCGATTCTTGAAGCAAAACAAGGCGAAGAAGTTACTACTGCTTAATAAAAGCTATCCTGGTTTATGAAATCAAATCTTTTTAAGTTTTGAGGGAATAGGCCAAGAATCAAGGCTAACAATAATAAAGGTGATAAGGG
>NZ_JBALOZ010000174.1:0-6574 GCF_036965125.1 Bacillus sp. JJ1503 | reverse complement strand
ATAAAAATGACCCTGGATTCTTTATCCAGGGTCATTTTTATTATTTAAATGTTTTTTTTAAGAATTTAATCGTTTCATACATGTTTGCTCGGCTAGCACCTTTAACTAAAATGGTGTCATTCTTTTTAATAATTCTCTTTAGAAACTCATGTAACTGATTTCTATCGTCAAAGTGGTATACATTTTTGGCAGGAAAGCCTTTTATTTTAGCTTGATCGCCCATTGTTTCTGTTTGATCACCATAAGTGATAAAAAGGTCAATTTTTTTATCGTAGACATATTCTCCTATTTTTCGATATTCTGCCTCTCTTAAATTCCCGAGTGCTCTTATTTCTCCAATTACTGCTATTTTGCGGTGTTTTCCGATATTTGCAAGTACATCAATGGCAGCTCTTACTCCTTCAGGATGAGAATGAACAGTATCATCAATTAGAATAATATTGTTTTTCTGATTATAAACCGTTAATCTTCTTGGCGGCTTTCTAAATAATAATCCGGCTTGGATTTCAATTGGAGTTAGACCTAAGTGGTCCGCCACAGCAATAGCATTTAAGGCATTATATACATGATGTTCACCGAAAATAGGGATGAAAAACTTCTCTTTATGTCCATGCAACATCGTTTTGAAAGACATTCCATTTTCTGAATATTTCACATCAAAGGCTTTATAGTCAGCGTCTGACTTAATACCGATTGTAATGATCTTACCTCTAAACTTATCTGTCTCTAAAAGGAGAGAATTACGGTCATCTTTATTCATAACGAGCAAGCCGTCTTGATCCATCCCGTGTATTAATTCAGATTTAGCCTTAGCTATTCCCCTAATATCGTCATTGAAATAGCCTACATGTGCCAGTCCGATGTTTGTCACAATACTAATATTCGGTTTAATAATGCTGCAGTGTTTAGTTATCGTTCCAGGGGAGGCCATTCCATATTCTAGGACAATGGCTTCGTGGGATTTATTGATTTCAGAAGCATGAATTTCAGTATGTTGGGCGGTATTCCAATAGTCCTTTGATTCAAAGGTATTCCATTTTTTCGAAAGGATTGAGGCTAGAAATGCTTTAGTCGTAGTTTTACCGGCGCTGCCCGTTATGGCTATAATTGGGATTTCGCCTTTTGCTGTATTCATTCTTTTAACTTTTTGGATCTTAGCTTTTATTGCCTGTTGGTTTTTTGCCAGATACATAGCATATCTAATGGAATTTATGACAACATCCATCTCTAGATAAAACGTAGGAGGACAGCCTGGCAGCCAGTTAACTTCATAGATCCATATTTTTTTATTCTCGTCTAATCCAATATCGATTCCCATTTCATCAATAACTTCTCCATATAGCTGCATCTGGAGCTCATCAAGATGCTGGGCTAAAGTCAATGAAAAGTGTTCAAGAGTCCCTTTAATATTCATTGCTTCTTCTTTAAATTCTTGTTTTAAAAATGGTTCTAAATAATTGGTGAATCCCCCATTATTAATATTAGGAATAATGGATCCCTTAGGGGCTATTCTTGGGTAAATAGCGGTGATGACCCATTCTCCTTCTCCACTTTTTTGAACATGAAGTCTGAAGTCGTAAACTTGTCCAGACTTGGTAATAGATGTTATATAAGGTTGCATAATATAGGTTCCCGTTGAAAGCTTTTCTTCTATTAGATCCTTTAATTGATTCCTTGAATAAGAACTTGAATGTGAATCTTGCGTTACAAGAAATTCTTCTTTGTTGTTTTTCTTCAATGAAATAAAGTAGATCCCTTTTCCTTTTCTCCCATCATAAGGTTTAAAAACAATCTTTTCAAATGCGTATAAAAATCGGAAAAATTCATCTGAATCATTTGAAATTTTTTCGGAGGGAATTAAATAGTGAGAAAACTCCTTTCCTCTTTTAAGCCTCTCGTAAACACTCCACTTGTTCCCGATGGAATTTGTCGTAAAAGGGATCATTTCCTTTAATTTTTGAATAACCTTTTCCGACTTTGCCAATTTATTAGGGTCACCAGCATTATAAATGACGTCCGGGAAGGGCATGTTTCGTTCAACCCATGAGCCATTCTCATACACTTTCCCTTTTATTGACTTTTTTGAGAAATTTACTGTACTAGGAGAAAAGTAAAAAAAATCTGCGCCTTCAGCTTTAGCGACCGCAGCAAAAGCATAAGTCTTTCTTACCTTTGATGGATCTTTTCGATGGTGCAGCATTCCTATAAGTGTCATAGCATAAACTCCTTTTACTTATCTAACAACCTATTTATATTACATTCAATTAGTTAAGCTTTTGAACCGGACAAACGTTTATTTTTAGATCAAATTTTAATAGTTGACCATTTAGGGCAAAGGAAAAATGAAGGACAAAACAGGGAGTAATTAAGGGGAAATCTTTCTTTTAGGCAATGCAACAAGCCATTAGTAATCTTATTCATATACTGAAGGGGACCTTAAGAATATGGAGTGGATGCAATGAGGAAAAAATCAAAAATGAATAAATGGGACAAACATCAGCTTTTATTGGAATGTAAGAATCTAGTCGAGTTTTTACCTGAGACCCATCTATTTACAATTGGAAAATTTTGGGAGATGATGAGTCGAAATAAGGAAATTATCTTAAAGCCTGCATTGGGAAATGGGGGAAAGAGAATCATAAAAGTATCAAAAGTCGGTGGAGAAAAATATGAGGTTCACCTTCAGAAATCGAAAAATGTAATTGTTGATAAGAACGGACTTGAACGTTTATTACAGGAAAGAATAAAGGAGAGGAAGTTTCTTATTCAATATTGTATCCCCCTTGCAAAAGTGAATGGAAATCTGATCGATTTTCGGTATATTGTGCAGCGAAAACATGGGGATAAAACATGGGTGATTACTGCGAGGTGCGGGAAAGTTGCCAAAAATGGTTATGTTACAACTAATGTCCTAAATGATGGAACTGTAGTAACGGTAGAGGAGGCGCTGTTAAACTCAAATATTAACAATTTGAACTTAAAAAAGACATTGGCTGCTTTAGATGAATTAGCATTAGCAGCCTCACTTTGCTATACTGACAAATTCAAAAATCAAAATATATGGGGTTATGATTTGGCTGTTGATGAATGTGGGGATATTTGGCTGATTGAAGCTAATGCAGCTCCCATGGTAGATGTTTTCCTCGATTCAAAAAATCCATTCAAGTCGGACGCAATAACATGGTATCTTGACTATAATGAAAAAATGAGAAATAAATGATAAGTCCCCACTCACATGCCATCTATACTCTACAAAATGGAAAGTAAAAAAGACCTATAGCCTAAGTTGCTATCAAATGACTCCGGTAATTGACCGGGGTTAATTTGTTATTTCTAAATCAGACCTTGATCTATGGAAAATCATTGATGAAATGCTTGTCACATTTAGCCTTTCTAAAAGAAAAACACTACAGCTAGCTTTTCGTCCAATTGGTTCAGGAATAATAAACAGAAAGACCAGGCGTGTGCCCGGTCCCCTGTTTTTACCATTTTGGCTCAATGACAATTCTTCTTTTCAATAATTCGGTATCTAGAACTTGTATGGCGCAAATGGAAGATAAATCAACCTCTTTACGAGCAGGTGTTTTGATTAATTTCATGACCTTGCCTACTGAGTTTGTATGATTTCCTTTAATATCAAAAGGGCGCAGTATTGAAACAATCGCAACACATTTTTCCTTATCTATAGATTCGATTCGAAAAAAATTGGACTCAATGCACTCGTGTTTCCCGTTTTTCTCATTTATTTCGGTCAATAGATGAGATAATAGTCCATTCTTTTTTAGTAATAGAAAGGGGATCGTATCGACTCCGGCAATTTTGGATAGCAGCGGTCCAAAATATTTAGTTGAGGAATTCATTAAAATATCTTGTAAGGACTTTAATTCAATGAGTGCTTCACATATACAGTGACTATGTCCCTGCTCTATGTCGTTCATTTTTGCTTTCCTCCCCCCGTCTGTCCTTTTGCTATTATATTATTGCAAGTAATTAGGGATTGTGCGGATGGAAAGCGAAAATAGACCTGTCCAAAGAACCCAATTATGCAGATGATAGGTTTTAAGACTGCTGCTTGGAGGCTGCATCCCGTTCGTCGAAAGATTCCACAGCTTAAAGCTCGTTTTTTTTCTTGGCAGGAATTTTCAATAAGGTTCTAAGTAAAACTTCAGTTCCTGTGCGGCGGAAATCGCCGTTGTTTTAGCATTTTCAGCAGAATCTGCCGCTGCAATAACACAAGCATAGCGATTACCCATTGAGTAAGGAGCTGTGACGGTTTTACCTAATAAAGGTTTAACGTACACATATTTAACACCATCATGTTCCCAAGCAAGATCTTCGCCTGTAACGTAAAGTAATTCTCCGCTTGTCTCAAACGTTAAATATTTGGCATAGACGTGAACCTCACGTATCTTAGTCAATGTTACTTCCTCTCCAACATTCAGTTTCAATATTTCCTTTATAAGGTTAATACCTGTCCCTTCCTCAATAATCCGATTCATGGCGCCGCCGGACATTCTTGGATTAATCTCTACCAGTTTCCATACTCCTTGAACATTTCTCAATTCTAAATGACAGGATCCGTTTTTTAGTCCGAGTTGTTGGACGATTTCTGTAACTGATTTTATGAGACTCTTATATTCATCATTCTTTAATTGAGCTGGAAATTGATAGCCAACGACGATAAATATATCTTCGTACGTCGTTTCTTGCTCAATGACACCGACGATTTCAATTTTTCTGTTTTGTACTAGCACTTCAACTAAGTATTGGGGCCCTATTAAATATTCTTCAATTAATATAGGGAGATCGGAGGTTTGATCATGTAAAGATTGAAGAGTTTTTTTAAATTCATCAGCAGTTTCAGCTAAAAATACATCTTTTGAACCGTTGGAGACCGGGGATTTAATAATTAACGGAACAGATAATTCATGCTTCTTTGTGAAGTCTTTAATAGAAGTATGAGAGTCGTATACGTCATAAAAAGAGGAGGTGGGGTGGCCTTTTAACTGATTCCTCACTTTAATTTTATTTTCCATAATCGCTAAAGCGTCTGCCGATAACTGAAATAAACCAAGCTCCTTTGCTAACCGTGCTGTATAAGAAACAAAGGGATCGATAAAACTTACACAGGCACAAAGATGTTTCCCTGATGTCTTAAGGGCTTCAAGTTCCTCTAAAACCCGTATTTTATCTAATAAATTTTGGAAATATACGATTTGATCCACAACGGGGAATTTATTATGCTGGAGGTGCCGGCGTTTATCCGTAAATAAAATGACGCAGTATCCCATTTCCTTCGCCGCCCTCAGAGCTTCATTACTCGTTCCAAACTGATTACTTCCGATAAAGACAATTGTTTTCATGATCCAACCTTCCTGCTTCACATGGTCTATTATCTTATGATAAGAAATAACAATAGGTGCCAGACCCAAAACACGGTTGGTATAAACGCGTGTAGAGTCTGGCACGGAAAGATTCAATCGTATTTGGAAATGAAAGTTACTAAATCAATGAGAATTATGAATAAAAATATATAAGCCCTAAAATAATATGCATTATTTTAGGACTTGATATATTTTAAAATAAATTACTTACCAATAAACATTTGAGTCCAATGTTTACCGTTTTGCTCAAATCCTACTCCAATATGGGTAAAATTATTACTTAGAATGTTCTTTCTGTGACCTTCACTATTCATCCATGCTTGAACGACTTCTTGGGGTGTTTGTTGACCCTGTGCAATGTTTTCACCTGCACTTGTATATGTCACACCAAAGTCTCTCATCATATCGAACGGTGACCCATAGTTAGGACTTGTATGTGAGAAGTAATTATTTTGCTGCATGTCTTCAGACTTCTTTTGAGCAACACCACTTAATTGAGTATCTGCTTTTAAATCGGACAGGCCATTTTGTCTGCGTTGTGCATTCGTTAAATCAATAACCTGTTGTGCAGCCTGACTAATGTTTTGTGGTGCTTGTGTTTGAGCTTGTCCTTTCTGTGCGGGTGCTGGTTGTTGACCTGGCCCTTCAGCAGTCTGTCTTTGTTGCTGCGTAGGTGCTTGCTGCTGAGCTGGTGCTTTTGCAAATTCTCTATTTTGCTGTGGTTGTGCTTGTCCATAATTTGGTGGTTGAGCAGCTTGTCTTTGGTTCCAGTTTGGTTCTGGCTGACCAGCTTGATCTTGCTGCTGGATTGGTGCTTGGCCATAATTCAATTGAGGGAGTTCTGCTTGAAAATTTACATCCTCCCCAGGATTTAATGGAGTAAACTGATATTTTGCATCTTGAGTCAATACCGCTCTGGTATGAGGGTAATTATCACTGGACATTGTTGTAGTCATACTAGAGATGTTATTATCGTTTCCATTCCCAG
The DNA here is from genome assembly GCF_036965125.1 of Bacillus sp. JJ1503. Lineage (NCBI taxonomy): Bacteria > Bacillati > Bacillota > Bacilli > Caryophanales > Bacillaceae > Bacillus > Bacillus sp. JJ1503. Next base: position 202 of record NZ_JBALOZ010000174.1, on the reverse strand, counting down.
GCTTATTACCATTATTTGTATCAGTATTACATGCAACAAGCCCTAACATCAGGGTAGATGTTAGGAGTATACCCATTTTTTTGTTTATCAATTGAAATGCCTCCTTTTTTTGAAAAACTCCTTCCTCTTATATTTTTGATTTTTCTTTAAAAAATATTGATGGAAAATAATCGGAAAATATAAACTCGGGACTCTTCACACT
>NZ_JBALOZ010000173.1:0-12090 GCF_036965125.1 Bacillus sp. JJ1503 | reverse complement strand
CTCCATGGTCAATAGTGGATTATGGCATCAAAGTGATTATTGCGCCAACATTCGCGGATATATTCTATAACAATTGCTTTAAAAACGGAATATTGCCAATCGAATTAAGGGAAGAAGAAGTGGAGCTGTTATTTCAAAAAACGGCCGACTCAAATGGTTACCAGCTATCGATAGATTTAGAAAATCAAATTGTAACAGATAATGATGGATTTATTGGTCATTTTCAAATAACACCATACCGAAAAGAGCTCTTGATTAAAGGACTGGACGAAATCGGCTCTACCTTACAATTTGAAACACAAATTGCCTTATTTGAAAAAAACAGGAGTATCTATTATCGTCTTGATTCCAATATGTTTATACAAAACTCTTAATGTAAGCGGAAAACAACCTAAAAGCCAGTTGGAATCAATTTATTCAAATCAAAAAGAACAAAGCAGCAATACAAATTATCTCTTATCCTGAAAAAATGAGGAGGATTATTATGAATTGGAAAAAAATGATTAACTTGAGTAAGTTAGCTGCTATGAGTTTGTCTCTAATGTTGATTGCTGCAGGGTGTAATACACAAGACTCAGCGACTGAAACAACTACAGATGGTAAAGGTGAGAAAAAAATCGATGAAATTGATATTTCTGTTACGCATTACCCGACTGGCTTGTATGCAGTGCCATACGATGTAGGAATGGAGAAAGGATTTTTTGAAGAAGAAGGAATTAAAATTAATAAAATCATTGGAAGCAGTGGTGGAGGAACTACAGTAAGGAATGTTTTATCTGGAGATCTTCCGTTCGGTGATGTGTCTGCGTCTGCAGTCTTCCAATCATATTTGGCGGGTGCCCCGTTGAAAATTGTAAGCGGAGGAGTACAAAGTGTCGGTGATGTAGTTTATGTTACACGAAAAGATTCAGATATTAAAAAAATTGAAGATATTGTTGGGAAAACATGGGCGTTTACGAATCCAGGATCAGTGACAGAGACTACCTCCCAACTTGTTTTTGATGCTGCAGGAATTGATCCGAAATCATTGAAACTAGTGGCTTCAGGTGGGGTGAGTGAAGGGTTAACATTATTGAAAGCAGGAGAAGTGGACACATCACTACTGTTAGAACCGGCTTATTCAGTTCAAAAAGATGACTGGAATGAATTGTTACGCGTATCCGACCTTGTTCCTCATTACCAACAAAGTGTGATTATTACTAGTCCGCAGGTGATTAAGGAAAACCCAGATCTTGTTAAACGCTTTCTTACTGCCTATCAGAAATCGGTAGAATGGACATACGCTAATCCTGAAGAAGCAGGTAAGATTTTTGCTAAGTCCGCAGAAATTGACGAAGCAGCTTCTATAGCCGCAATTATCAGCTTAAAGGAAGCGAAACATTGGAGTAGCAAAATCGAAGTAGATTCTATCAATAATGTAATCAAGGGTATGAAACTTGCCAATACATTAAAAGAGGGTCAGGAAATCGTCTGGGAAGAAATTTTGAACATGGACTTCCTTCCTGAAGACCAACGATTGGATCCATCCTTACTAGAAAGTAATAAATAATTGTTCTTTAATGATTACAGCGGTTAGATATGATTTCCTTTTTTTGAATAACCGCTGTAATTACTATAAATCTTAGAACAAAGGGGAGGATACATATGGCTGAACCATTAATGAAAGTTGAGAATCTGACAAAAGTGTATACAAGCGACTCAAAAGATGTAGTCGCTTTACAGGATATTAATTTTACAGTCGAGAAAGGGGAATTCATCTCGATTGTTGGTCCAAGCGGATGTGGCAAAACAACATTATTAGAGGTATTGTCTGGACTGCGGCAGGCGACTTCGGGTTCGGTTAATATCAAAGGAGAAGCAGTAAATGGTCCCCAAAGGTCCATTGGAATTGTCTTTCAAGAAGAGTCTACTTTTCCCTGGAGAACTGTTGCAGAAAATGTAGAGTTTGGACTTCAAATGCAGGGTAGACCAAAGGCAGAGTATCGAGAAAAGGCAAAAAAAATGATTGAGCTCGTAGGTTTAAAAGGGTTCGAAAACTCATATCCTCACCAATTGTCGGGTGGAATGAGGCAAAGAGTGGCTATTGCGCGAACATTAGTAACCGAGCCAGAAATTGTTGTCATGGATGAGCCGTTTGGAGCATTAGATGAACAAACCCGACTGATACTAGGAGGAGAACTCCTTAAAATTGTAGAAAAAACGCAAGCGACAGTAGTGCTTGTCACTCACAGTATTCAGGAAGCTGCTCTGTTATCAGATAAAATTGTCGTCTTGTCCGCTAGACCAGGGAGAATTAAGCATCTGATTGAAAGTTCGCTGCCGAAACCGCGTGATGCCCATGCTTTGACAACTCCTGAATTTGCAGAAATCACACAAAAACTCTGGTCAAGCCTAGAGGAAGAATCTTTAACGAAAAAATCAGTAATCGAATACAAGGAAAACAAGGTGGTAGGACAATGAGTCTTCATAAAGTTGTCCAAATTCTCATAGTCACCAGTTTATTAGTTTTATATGAAATTGCTACACGTATGTTATGGCTGGACCCATTTACTTTTATCCCTTTTTCTACGATGTTTATGAATATGATAGAAAACTTAAGTAATCCAGAATACGTAATAAATCATTTTGGCCTTTCAGCTTTGGAAATTTTGGCTAGCTTTATTGGAGCGGTGATTTTTGGAATTCTTTTTGGAATCATACTTTGGCGTTCAGATTTTGCTCATCATGTTCTTCAACCGTACTTAATGCTATTTTATGCGATTCCTTTTTTTGCTTTATATCCTATTTTTATTAGTGTTTTAGGTGTGGGGCAATTACCAGTCATTATTATAGGATTGCTGTTTTCAATGCCAGCAGTGATTACTAATACAGCAATTGGTTTCCGTGAAATTCGTAAGGTTCTTGTAAAGGTTGGATACTCGTTCAATCTTTCGTTCCGCCAAATGCTGTTGCATATTTATTTTCCGGCAGCATGGCCGTTTATCTTCACAGGAATTAAACTTGCTGCGGCCTATTCTATTATTGGTGTGCTCGCAACAGAGTTTATCTTGTCTGCTCGCGGATTAGGTTATACTATTTCTTATGCTTATAACAATTTTGATATTAATGGGATGTATGGTTCAGTTCTCCTTGTAATCATGATCGCTTTAATTGTTAATATCGTCCTTGGCTTTATCGAAAATAAGGTGTACAGAAGAAATATGTAATAGCCTAACAAAAAGCCTACATTGAAAGAGAGGAGAGTTTCATGAAATCAATTACTTCAGATCAAAAGTGGTATAAAATTGGAAGGTTTATGGTCCCCGTAGTAATTATCCTTTTATGGCAGATTATTTATCAAATCATAGGAGCGCCAGCTATGGCTTCTCCTTGGCAAAGTATTGCTGATTTAGGCAAAAACGCAACGATTTGGCTGGGGGATATGGGTAACACTCTTATAACTCTGTTAATCTCTTTTTTAATTGCAGCCATATTGGGTGTAACTCTTGGTTTTTTTATTGGATTAAGTTCTTTTTGGACAAAAACAATCTCTCCCTTGCTATTAGGATTATATTCGATTCCAAAAGTGACACTATATCCAATTTTTCTTTTAATCTTTGGATTAACAATTCAAGGAAGAGTAGCATTCTCTGCTTTTCACGGAATCTTTCCCATCATGATCATCTGTATGGAAGCAACGAGAACGGTTCCTAATATTTACCTTAAGTTAGCAAAGTCCTACCGTATGAGTTTTGTGCAAAAAGCAAGGCAAATACTTATCCCTGCAATTATGCCTCAATTAGTAGTCGGCCTTCGTATGAGTTTCAGTCTTTGCTTTTTAGGATTAATATTGGCAGAAATGTTTGCTTCCTATGAAGGATTAGGACACCGTTTAGTTCATTATATGTCGCTTAATGAACCGGCAAAAATACTGGCGCTGATCCTCATTATTATTTTTATTGCATTTTTCTTTACTTACTTGTTTCTTCTTTGGCAGGAAAAGAACGAATTAAAGATTGGTAAGCGTAAAATGAATTTATCATAATTCAAAATAACCGAGTTTGGGTTCATATATTGTCATAAAAATATCGCAATAAATTCGGTTGCCTGCATTCTGTAATACGACTTAAAGTCGTTGAATTTATTAAGAGCAATAGCATAAAGGGCAGTAACGTAAATCTGGGTAATGGGGAGTCAGTCTTTAGAAAAAGAGATGAGTAGCTTATGAGTAATCTAATGGTGAAACATAGAACGATTCCTATAGCTGATCCATGGCGTATGCTAGGTTTCCTATTTTTGGCTCAGTTAATGGTTGCCTTTGTAGGGAGGAGTATTGGGCCGCTAGGTTTGTTAATAGGGGAGGATCTTTCTTTATCAAAATCCCAAATTGGCATGCTACCCGCGGCTCTTTTTTTTGGCCAGGCCATGGCCTCCATTCCTTCCGGATATCTGACTGATCGGATAGGTTCTAGGAAATTGCTTTTAGTGGCAGCTTTATGTTTAGGGATTAGCTTTTTATCAATGACTTTTCTCTTGAATTTCTGGATGGTCATAATAATTGTGGTGATAGGTGGAGTCGGTTATGGTTCTATGCATCCAGTTACAAACAGGGGGATCGTCTATTGGTTTCCTCTCCGGCAGCGTGGTACCGCTATGGGGATTAAGCAAACCGGCGTAACTGCAGGTTCTGCTCTTGCCGGACTTCTTTTACTTCCTTTGAGTGCGAAGTTTGGTTGGCGTCCTGTCCTATTAGTTGCTTGTATTCTTTTGCTGTTTGGCGGGGTACTTTCCTATTATTTTTATAGAGATCCGCCAGAACAAAAGCAGTCCAAGGTTCATTCAGATTTGGGCATATTCTATAAATCAATGTTTAATATGCTGAAAAACAAACCTTTAATGCTCGTAAGCTTAAGTGCAATGGGGTTGAACGGTTCTCAAATGTGCTTAAATACGTATATTGTTTTATTTGCCTATGAAAAGCTTGGAATCTCCTTGTTTTTATCAGGAATGCTCCTAGTGATTTCAGAAGTAAGCGGTACACTTGGGAGAATCGTTTGGGGGATGATAAGCGATCGCTTGTTAAATGGCCAACGAGTAATAATTTTAATGATGATTACTTTTTTAACAGCCGTTTCGAGTATGACCATCGCATTTATCCCTTCCGCTTCTTTTTGGGTGATGGTGCCTATCATTGCGATTTTTGGTTTCGCCGTTTCGGGATTCAATGGAATATGGATGAACCTTGCAAGTGAGTTGGTACCGCCAGAGCAATCAGGGATTTCAAGTGGTATTAGCTTAACTTTAGGCTCGGTCGGGGTTATGATTGTTCCTCCACTTTTTGGATTGATGGTCGACCAAGCCGGAAGCTTTACAAATGGATGGCTGCTGATCACAGGGATAATGGTTATTGTTTTTACAATGTTAAGCTACCTTTCCATTATAAATAAAAGAAGCAATGCCGCAGTTTAATGCAAAATATTGATTTGGAAGGAGATTTACAATATGGAATTTGATCCGTCTAAACTGGGTAATAAAGAGGTATATAAATTATTGACCGGGGCGGTTGTACCAAGACCAATCGCTTGGGTATCTACGACCTCGGAAGAAGGCGAGCTCAATCTCGCACCTTTCAGTTTTTTTACAGTAGCCTCGAGAAATCCGCCTATGTTATGTATTTCTATTGGACCGGGTGTCGGAGAGCGAGAAGGTACGGAAAAGGATACATTAGTGAATATACGTTCTCAAAAGGAATTCGTTATTAATATTGTAACGACTCCACTCGTTAACGAAATGCAAAAAAGCTCGGAGAACCTTCCGAGTCATGTGAACGAATTTGAAGCGTCCGGACTCACCCCGATTGATAGCTATTTGGTAAAACCGAAACGAGTAAAGGAGGCTCCGATTCACATGGAATGTAAACTAGAACAAATCATCCAACTTGGCAGTGACCACTTAATTATTGGAAGGATGATCCATTACCATATTGATGATGAGTATTATTTAGGAAACTATAAAGTTAATCTGGAAAAATTACAGCCACTTGGCAGGCTCGCGGGAAACTACAGTGAGAATAAAGATTTTTTCACACTACCAAAACTATAAAGTCTGCCGTACTAAAATTAAGCTTTAAAGAAATGATAGATTTACAAGACCGAAAAATTTATTAAAGGAGGATTTCATGACAGAGAAATTCCAAGGATTTGGAGAAAATATCAGTTTTGGAAAGAGACCTGCAGTCCTAGTAGTTGATTTTATAAACGGCTTTACAGATCCAGAATGTAAGCTAGGATCTAATTTAGATAATGAAATTAACCGAACTAAGAAACTACTTGATGAAGCAAGAGCTCATGAAATTCCAGTGATTTTTACTACAGTTGTGTATGAACCTCATTATCAAGATGGTGGATATTTTATTGATAAGGTTCCAGCACTGAAATGTTTGTTGCATGGAAGTGAGTGGATTAAGGTAGATGAGCGTCTTGAAAGGAGAGATGAAACAGAGCCACTTATTCAAAAGAAGTATGCGAGTTCTTTTTTTGGAACATCACTGTCCTCTATCCTTTCATATAAACAAATAGACACACTTATTATTGTAGGTTGTACAACTTCGGGTTGTATTAGAGCTACTGTTGTTGATGCCCTTCAACATGGATACAGATCGATAGTGCCTGAAGAGTGCGTAGGTGATCGATCTCAAGAGGCTCACCGAGCAAATTTATATGACATACAGACTAAGTATGGTGAAGTAATTAGTGTCAATGAGGTATGCGAATATATTAAAGGTTTATAAGAGATATTTGATTTTATTAATTTTAGGAGGATTAGCATATGTATAGGGTAGCAGTTGATGTAGGAGGAACATTTACTGATATTGTTCTTCAAAATGAGAATACTGGTGAAATTATTGGAACAAAAACTCCTTCAACTCCTTCAGATCAATCGATAGGTTTAATGAATGGAATTAAGAAAATTTGTGATGAAAACAATGTAGATATCTCTGAGGTTCAATCAATTATTCATGGAACAACTGTAGCAACGAATGCTGTCCTGGAAGGAAAAGGAGCCAAGGTTGGTCTAATAACGACTGAAGGGTTTGAACAGATTTTACACGTTGCAAGATCATGGACACCTGCCCCTATCAGTGCGTGGATGGGGTTTTTAAAACCAGACCCTCTTGCTGATCTTGTTTATACAAGAGGAGCAAAAGAAAGAATAACTGCTCAGGGAGAAATCCTCATAGCTCTTGATGAAGAACACATATATAAGGAGATTCAATCACTTTACGATGAAGGAGTTGAAAGTTTAACTATTAGTCTTGTAAACTCCTATGCTAATCCTACCCATGAACAAAGGATTCGTGAAATAGCTGAAGAAATTAACCCTAATATACTAGTTAGCATTTCATATGATATTTTGCCTGAATTCCGTGAGTATGAAAGAACACTTACAACTGTTATGAACTCCTATGTACGTCCCTCAATGCAAAAATACTTAAGTAATATACAAATTAAACTGAAGGACCATAAACTTAATAGTCGTATTAGTATTGTTCGTTCAGATGGTGGATTAATGAGTATACCAGCTGCTTCTTCACGTCCAGTTCATACAATGCTTTCTGGACCATCAGGTGGTGTTACAGCATCTGCAATGATAGGTATTCAGACTGGGAATCGCAATGTAATTTCCTTTGATATGGGAGGGACTTCTACTGACGTTTCGTTAACCTTTGATGGGAAACCACGTGTATCTCGTGAAACCAAAGTAGGGGTTTTTCCAGTAAAATCTCCGTCTCTAGAAGTAGTAAGCATTGGAGCGGGTGGTGGTTCTATTGCTCATGTCCCTCTAACAGGTGCACTTCGTGTAGGACCTCAGAGTGCAGGTTCTGAGCCAGGACCAGCAAGCTACAATCGAGGTGGAAAAGAACCAACAGTTACTGACGCCAATGTTGTACTTGGTTATTTACCACCAAGCCTTGTAGGTGGAGAAATGAAGTTAAATGTTGAGGCTGCAAAGAAAGCACTAGAAAGTGTGGCTGAAAAGTTAAACACTGATATTTACCGTGCTGCTCAAGGTGTATACGATATTGTGAATGAGAATATGTATGGAGCTACTCGAGTAGTTTCGGTAGAGAAAGGGTATGATCCCCGTCAGTTTTCACTTCTTGCCTTAGGTGGAGCAGGTCCACTTCACGCAAATGCTCTAGGAAAACTAACAGGAAGTTTCCCAGTGATTGTTCCGCCTACACCAGGAGTGTTATCGGCATTAGGATTCTTACAATCTGATATTCGAAATGAGTATTCAAAAACATATATTCAAACCATTAGTCAACTTGATAGAACTATCCTCATTTCTGAATTAAATAAACTTCATCTTGAATGTGATGAATGGCTTGAACAAGAAAAAGTTCAAGTGTTGCAACGAAACATTAAGTTTGAAGTAGATGTACGTTATTTTAGACAGGGTCACGAGATCCCAATGGAGGTGACTATAGAAGAGTTAGAAAAAGAAGGACCACTTATTTTATCAAAGCGTTTTGATGTAATCCATGAACAAATTTATGGATTTAAGATGGAAACAGAAGTTGAAATTGTGAACATTAGAGCCGTGGCAATTGGAAAAGTTTTGTCCCCGTCCATCCCACTTTCAGATGAAGGAACTGAAGACGCTACTCATGCAATAATAGACGAGGATCATGAGGCCTATTTCAATGGAGAGTTTGTTAATACACCTATCTATGAACGAAATTTATTAAGGCCAAAGAATAAGTTGGAAGGTCCAGCTATCATTAGTCAGAAGGATACAACTACATTAGTCTTACCGGGTTACACAGCGGAAGTTGATAAAAATATGAACATCCTTATTAAGAAAGGAGATTTATAATGACGAAAATTGATTCCATTACCGTTGACATTATTGAAAACGCTTTAAAGAATATAAAAGAAGAAATGGATGTAACGTTATTTCGGTCAGCTATGTCTCCAGTAATCAGAGAGCAGCATGACTGCTTCCCGATGATCACAGATTCAGAAGGTAAGATGGTGGTAGGAAACTTCGGTTCACATGTTCCTGAAGTCGTAAAGCAATTTCCAGAAGGAATTAATGAAGGCGATGTTATTTTTGTAAGTGATCCATATAGTTGTGGAGGTTCGATTTCTCATGTTAATGATTGGATGATTATATTACCTATTTTTAGTGAAAATAAACTTGTTGGCTATTCATCAATGTTCGGGCATGTAATGGATGTTGGCGGCCCAGTTCCTTCTAGTATGCCTGTAACGGCAACTTCAATTTATGGGGAAGGTGTTCGTTATCCACCAGTCAAGCTATATGATAAAGGTGTATTAAATGAAGCAATTATTAGAATTATTAAAGCTAACACAAGAACGCCAATGGAAAACTACAGTGACTTAATGGCAATTGTTGCCTCATGTCGAACAGCAGAAAAGCGTGTAAAAGAACTATGTGAACGATTTGGTGTAGAAGCTTATTTTGGTGCATTGGATGCATTGTTAGAGCGTACTAACAAAATGATGCGTCAATTGATTCAAAACTTTTTACCAACGGAACCAGTTTCGTTCGAAGATTACATTGATGATGATGGTTTAGGGAATGGTCCTTTTAAAATGAAGCTTACTATATGGCGTAATGGAGACCAAGCTTATTTTGACTGGACTGGAACAGATAAACAATCGCCTGGGCCGATTAACTATTTTTTAAGTGAACCAATGTTTAAAATGTTTATTGGTGCCTTCTTAATTTCAGTATTTGATCCAGCTATCAATTTTAATGATGGTTTCTATGATGTACTTCACGTAGAAACACCAGAAGGAACTTTAATGAGACCAATTGAACCAGCTGCTCTTGGTTGTCGTACCCACGCATTAAGTCGGTTGTTTGATGTGCTAAGCGGAGTACTATCTATTAACACACCCCAGAATAGCCCTGCCGCTGGATATGGGACTAGTCCGTATTTTATTTACTCCGGCTATGATGAAGAGAATAACTATTTTAATCTAATGGAAGTTATGTATGGAGGGTTACCAGGTCGACCAATAGGTGACGGTCTTGATGGACACTCATGGTGGCCAGCATTTGTAAATATTCCAACTGAGTATCTCGAAACCTATTATCCGTTGCGTGTAGAATACTATCGTACCGGTATTGATTCTGGAGGTGCTGGGCTCCATAGGGGTGGAAATTGCAATGAAAAACTCTATACCTGCCTTGCACGTGGTACCGTTTCCATTCATGATGATCGTGCTACTCTGCAACCTTGGGGAATTAATGGTGGAGAACCAGGTTCTTCATCTTCAAAACTACTAATTAAAAAAGATGGGACTAAAATCCCGTTGGCTTCTAAGGTGGACAACATTGAAGTTGAACCAGGAGATCAAATTTTGTTCATTACAGGTGGTAGTGGTGGATGGGGAGATCCTATTGAACGTGGACCAGAAAAGGTTTGTTTAGATGTGAAAAGAGGATTAACTAGCATTGACAAAGCCAGATCTTCATATGGAGTAGTGCTTAAACCAGTGACACTAGAAATAGATAAAGAAGCAACATTGATGCAAAGAAATCAAATAAAAAGCAATAGAGGCAACTTAGCAGCTTTTAACTTTGGAAACCGAGGTGAAGTAGTAAAAGTTTAAAAAATCTTACTCAGGGGTGGATCAAGTGAAAGACTATAGTACATTGATTACAGAAATATCAAATAATGTCGGAAAAATTAAGTTAAATAGACCGAATAAAGGGAATTCAATAACACTAGAATTAGCGAAAGAATTATACGAGGTATCTGAATATTATAAAAATAACGAAGAAGTTAAAGTAGTGGTTTTAGAAGGTAATGGAAAGCATTTTTCAGTAGGAGGTGACCTTGCGTCATTTGCTGATACGGGGGCTAACATTACTGCTCATTTAAGAGAGGTAACCGTTTTTTTACACAAAGCAATTAACAATTTTGTAAGTATGAAGAAGCCAGTAATTGCTATTGTGAATGGTACCGTAGCTGGAGCGGGAATAGGCTTAATCTGTTCTGCAGATATAGTGATTGCTTCTGAAAAAGCTCAATTTGTTATGGCGTATACTAAAGCTGGTTTGACTCCGGATGGTGCATCTAGTTATTTTTTACCTCGTTTAATTGGAATGAAGAAGTCCTTGGAATTAACACTTTTAAATCGAATGATTTCAGCTGAAGAGGCAGAATCTTGGGGGTTAGTTACCAAGGTATGTAAAGAAGAAGAGATAGAAAGCGAGGTAAAAGAGATTGAAATTAATCTCGTAGAAGGCGCCACAGAAGCTTTAGGAAAAGCCAAAGCTCTTCTTTATGAATCTTTTAATAACTCACTATTAGAACAGATGGAATATGAGTCCTTAGAGATATCCAAAAGTGCCTCAACTTCAGAAGGTTATGAAGGAATCTCCGCTTTTTTAGAAAAACGGAAGCCTAATTTTATGAAAAAAGTTTACTAACAAAGGAAGTAGAATCGGAATAGGAAAGATAATTTATGAGAAAATATTGGGTAAACTTGTTGTGAATCAGAGGGGGAACTAACCGTATTGATCTTCACTGATTTGTCTATGTTACTGCACCCGAAAAGTTTTACATTATTGTGGTAGCACTTGTACCTTAACACGTGAAGCATAAGTGCATTGGCATTAATGGGTGACTATGCAAAATGTAGTTGAATTACAAAAAAAGTATTAATAATCTTAACAAGTGCAAAAAAATTATTCCTTTAATTAAAAATAAAAGGTCTGGATATTATTCCAGATCCTTTTATTTTTTCTAAAACTTCGACAAAGAATCCAATACATCCGCCAAAACACTGTATGAATCCTTCAGATACCTGCTCGTTGTCGTAATGTTGCTGTTGTCGGCGAGCTCCGTACTTTCACATTGGATAGCTCATATACACGAAGGCATGCGTAAGTAAATAAATTATTGCTTGCTCTCTCCGGAACTTTTCCTCCGGATATACTCCCCTGCTTTTGACGGGTTTCTTCCTTATTATATATAAAAGATCTTCAAACTCCTCCTCGGTTAAGACACATGATGTTCTCAAAATGAATTCATTAATATCCTGATTAATTGGAAATTTAGAGAATAGC
>NZ_JBALOZ010000172.1:0-3761 GCF_036965125.1 Bacillus sp. JJ1503 | reverse complement strand
TTATTACTATTGACAATTAACTCCTATTAGGTTAATATTTTTTTAATTATCAGATATGTATAAATATCTTTATTTCTCGAATCATTCCTCAATAAAGTTATACAAATTAATCAGGGCCTATTTCTCAATTGTGTTTAAGTTATCGTAACTAGTATCAAACTGGCTTAGGTAACCACTTCTACGTCTCATCGAATCTGTTTCTTATCCGAACTTTAAGATAAACCTTACTCTTCTCTTGCGATTTCTAATTAAAACAATCTGTAACGGAAATGATGCTCTATTAGGGCTATTTGAATAGTCCGAATAACATCGTTCTTTCAATGTAGATATGATTTATTTAAGAAGAATTCCAGTTTCAAGAGCCTTTTCTTTGTTACACTAGCGCTGTTTCAACTTTTTAACCATCCAAAAATAAACAAGAGATTCAATTAAAGATGTTTATGTATAACCATGTATCTGTTAATACATAGTTAACTAATTACCTGTTATTTAGTGCGTTTTGAAGGAGCTTAACTTATAATAAAATGTTTATATTGTATGCTTTAATACTGCACATATCCCTTGAGTTCTTTTTTAAATCCACATCAGCTTTGTTGCTATCCCTTAGACATCTGTTTGACTGCGTTTAAGAAATGAGCAAGCACCCATATTGGCAGTACATTTCCGTAAAAGAAATAATAATAGAAGACTTATTGAGAGTGATTATAAAGTATAAAATAATTTTAAATAACATTTTTATTTTGTAATCAAGAACGAGGGGGTTTTTAATTATGGCTAAAAAGCCACTTTCTGGGATTAAGGTTATTGAACTTGGACAAATAGCTGCAGGACCATTTACTGGAATGCTTTTAGCAGATTTAGGAGCAGATGTAGTTAAAGTTGAAAGGCCAGATGGCGGAGACGGTATGCGGCAATGGCCACCTATTATAGAGAATGAAAATGGTGAAAAGTTCAGCAGTAATTTTGCCTCCTTAAATCGAAACAAACGAAGTATAACAATTGATTTAAAAGATGAAAGTCAATTAGAAATGTTAAAGAAATTGTGTTCAGAAGCTGATGTAATAATAGAAAATTATAGGCCTGGTGTATTGGACCGTCTAGGTCTTGGATATGAAGAGGCAAATCGTTTAAATCCCAGAATTGTTTATTGTTCAATATCTGGTTATGGTCAAAAAGGGCCTTACGCTGAAAAAGGAGCATTTGATGTAACTGTTCAAGCAATTAGCGGTTTAATGAGTGTAACAGGTGAGGAAGAAGGTTCACCTGTAAAGAGTGGGGTACCAATTGGAGATTTTGCATGTGGATTATATGCTGCATATACCATAATGGCCGCTCTGGTTAGGGTGGAAAAGGATGGAGTTGGAGCACACATTGATAGTTCAATGATTGGGAGTTTACTAGGCATTTCAGCACTTCAAACAAGCCAATATTACGGTACCGGAGAATCACCTATGCGTATGGGTTCAGCCCATCCAAGAAATGCACCATATCAAGGTTTTCGAGCAAAGGATAAACCATTTGTTATAGCTGCCGGTAATGATAAATTATGGAAAGATGTATGTGTAATTGTAGGCTTACCGAATCTGATCAATGATGAGCGATTTATAACACAACAGCTAAGGGCTAAAAACCAAAAAGAGTTAGCTAAAATATTACAAGATATATTTTCCACAAGAATTGCGATGGATTGGCTTGCGCTATTTGATGCAAAAGGAGTACCGTGTGCCCCTATTAATGACTACCATCAGATTCTAAATGATGAACACATAAATTCTATGGGAGTCATTCATATACATAAATTACCAAATGGAATAAAAGAAAAGTTTATTGGATTTCCTATAATGATATCTGATTTTGAATTCGAATTATACAGGAACCCTCCAAAATTAGGGGAACATAATCAAGAAGTTTTACAAGAATGGTTGTATCCTAGTTTATAATTTTAAGTAATAAGTGTAAATAGCATATTCGGAGAGATTTGTAGAATATGGGAAATGATTTTTCGTTACTGAATTCCACAGATTCATTATATTGTGAATTAAAGAGATGTAAGAGGTTTAATTAACGGGTATTCAACTTAATTTGGATGAGTTGAGTATGATTATTAAGCTCTTCGCCATTTACAGTTGTTTTGTAGAAAATCATAGTCTATTTTTCTTAGAAATTTAAAAACGGACAAGGGAATGGGTTCAGTTGCGAAGCAATGCATTGCTCCGGACTGTTACTCATTCTTTTTTACATTTTTAATGCAAAATCTGATTTACCATGAAGTAATAAATCATAGCAACGATACTTTTATCTGAGCGATAGCCAAGTACCTTTTCTTTATGTCCTGAAATTCACTATTAATGCCTTATCAACCATAATTTAGTTTAGTTGCAAACCATTGATTAAGCCCATAGTAGTAGGCTTTACTCATTTGAGACTTCTATCATCGATATTAATCGGCAGCGGAAGTCCCCATTGATTGGATTATAATCGTCAGAAGTCCAGAAAAGATCTGGTTCATCATTCTGATAGTGGTTTTCAGTTTGCTGCCTCTGAATATCAGAAACTACTAAAAAATTACCAGATAAAAAGCAGTATGAGTCGTAAAGGCAACTGTTATGATAATGGTATGTATTGAGTCATTCCACGGTATTTTAAAACGAGAACTTGTTTATCAAACTAGGTATAGAACGAGAGATGAAGCGAAAATATCACTGTTTGAATACATCGAGTTTTTCTACAACTCAAAGAGGAGCAATTTAACTCTGAATTACCATACTCCGAATGAATTCTAGCGTTTATATAATCCATCTGTAGCTTAGATTTTACCTCCATAAAAAGTTTAAAAACGCTCATCTTGTAAAATTTTTTATGGAGTACACTAAGCGAAAGCACGGTAGAAATCTGTTTCAATTTTCTTAACGTAGTAGCATACCTTATCGCCATATGTCCAGCTTTACAAACATATATCCCAGCATCTTTTTTGAATTCAAATTCTTCCTCTTTTTTACGAAATCCCTGTGTTACAGAAGGCTTCAGTTTGGCTACTAATTTTATTTTTTTGTCATCTGCATACTCTATATTTCCCTTTTCAAATAAGCTGCATCACCAATTAACGTTTCAACTTCCATCCAGCTTTGATACTATTTCCAATTAGTGTTTGTAATTGTTTTCCGTCATTTTTTTCTCCAGTCGTAACAGTTGCATCCGTGATAATCCATTCTTCTCTTTTGGCAAGATGTGTCATATACCCAAAAAATGAGGAATCCGACTTTTATGTCCAACTTTTACATCCTTATCTTCTGAAATCTGTAAGTGTTCAATATCATCAGCAAGTATCTATTTCTTTTAAAAGGTTTAATAGTTCCTTTACTTTTGGATCTGGTTAAGGATATCTTCCTTTTCAATCACGTCAATGAGTTTTTGGCAATAGTCGAGTTCATCTTCCAGAACATCGGTTGTATTTTTTTTGTAATCTTATTATTCAGTGTTTTATCCATCTTATAAACAGCTTTTCTCAGCATTTTAGAAAAGTCCAATAAAATTTCTCTATCTGATTTCTGAATGTAGCGAGCGTGTGGGTGGCATCCACGATAATGGATTTACTTTTAATGATTTCTTTCTCGATGGCCCACAGGTTTAAAATTGATTCTATAATTATGCATCAAAAAAGGTATAATTTCCTCAGATTATGAGGTATTTTACCTTTAATACTTAATGGGGACTTTTACTGTGCCCCTATTTAGAGGCCGGTTGTTTGCGTTGTCATTAAC
>NZ_JBALOZ010000171.1:0-5749 GCF_036965125.1 Bacillus sp. JJ1503 | reverse complement strand
TCTACTCGACTAGTTTAAGTACATTTCTTCACAAAGTTAAAAAAGGAAATTTTCCCAATTTTTATTTATAACAGCATAACGTTGATTCGGGAATATTGAACTTTGCTACCTGCTAATTGAATTCTACTTCATCTGGAGACTTTTAAATTAAAATGTTTCCTTTCTTCTGACAGACTTATTAAATTTCGAAAACAATCAATTCAATCATCTTTTCGTATAGAAAAACTTATTAAGAAACATGCACTAGAAAAAATATATATCATATATAGGTGATATCCCGTTTGAATGCTTGAGGAGGATATTATGAAACCTATGTTACCTAGTGAAAAATATTTCGGTAATTTAGAACTAGTTTATGCATTTTATGGGGCTATGCCTACAGGTGTTACTGTTTCAGAGACCGGTCGTATTTTCATTTGCTTTCCGAAATGGGGAGACGATGTTAAATTTACGGTGGCGGAAATTGTTGAGGATAAATTGCAGCCTTATCCTAATTTACAAACCAATTTGGTTAACCCCGAGAATATCACAATGACTTTCATCAGTGTCCAAAGTGTAGTTGCTGATGGAAGGGGAACGCTTTGGATATTAGATACAGCAGCACCCAATTTTTCTGAACCTATTAAAGGGGAGGCAAAATTAGTCGCTGTTGATTTAGAAACCAATACAATAAGAAAAGTATATATCTTTACAGAAGATGTTGTCCTGCCTACAACTTATCTAAATGATGTCCGTTTTGATTTTCGTGTTGGAAAAGCAGGTTATGCCTATATAACAGATTCTTCTTCAAGAGGACCAGGAGCTATTATAGTCGTAGATTTATCAAATGGAAACGCGTTTAGACGGTTAAATGGGGCAAATTCAACTTCACCCGATCCATATTTTTTACCGAAAGTAGAAGGTCAAATTTTAATGAATCGAAACAAAGACGGTTCAACTTCTCCATTTAGATTGGCGTCTGATAGTCTTGCGATTTCTCCCGATGGAAAGATATTATTTTTTGCTCCACTAACCAGTCGTCATTTGTATTCAATCTCAACAGAAGCCCTGAGAGACAGAACGATACCGGACATGGATTTACCTTATCATGTGGAGTATTGGGGAGAAAAAGGTGCTTCTGATGGAATGATCACCGATGCAAAGGGAACTGTTTATGCTGGAGATTATGAAAACAACAGTATCCGTAAGATATTGCCAAATGGCATAATGGAAACTATCGCACATGATCAGAGAATTTTGTGGCCGGATACTTTTTCAATTGGTCCGGATCAATATTTGTATGTCATTGTGAACCAATTACATCGACAGCCTAGATTTCATTATGGAAAAGACTTACGACAGAAACCTTATAGTTTACTTCGTATCAAAATTGATGAATTTCCTGCTCCGACCTTTTCGTAAAAATATTCAATTAATTGTTTTCATTATAGAGTATAAAACAAACACGAGTAAGAAGTATTAATTTTATTTACTTCTGCGAAATAAACTCAAAATGGTTTACTAGGAACAGTTTATTTGGTGAATGTTAAACTGTTCCTGGGATTTTTTTATAATGTCGGTAAGTTCAATGCTGTATATTATTTAAATCCAAACTGATCTGTTTGTTTGTATCCCAAGCATGGTACCATCCTTCAATTGGACTAAATTAAAATGTGTATCAAAAATATTATAAACTATGTGTTTACTCTTCCTTCTGTACTATACACCACGTTTATTTCCCCAAATATAGGTATGAAGTTGAGGAAGTACTTTCACATTTCTCAACTCCGTATCTAACATAGATTTATTAATTAACCATTCAAATTTCTGTAGTAACTGGGAAATTAGTTGTTGATTGTTTGTTGTTTGATTATCGTCATTTCCTACTTGTAAGAAGAATGGGATGTCAGGATAACGACAATGCACCTTTTTTGCATAGTCGTAATCTTGATCATCAAATACAACTACTTTTAAACTAGTATTTTGCGCAGGGTCGGTTTCCTTAAGGTTATTAATTATCATATCAAGTGCATCGAAGTCTGTTACCATCTTAGAACTGGGTGGTTTAGGAGAAAGCGTTAATTCATTGATTTTTAAAAACCAATCCTGCCACTTGCTACCCTGTGTTTCCAAAGCTACTTTTATATTATTTGCTTTTAATAAATCTATTAGGTAATCAAGGTTTTTTAATAGTGCGGGATTTCCACCAGATATTGTTACAAATGAGAAACCGTCACCGCCTATTGATTTTAGTTCTTGCCAAATTTCTTCTGCATCCATTTGTCTAATTAAATCTTTACCAGATCCGTCCCAAGTAAACGCAGAATCACACCATGAACATGAGTAATCACAGCCAGCTGTTCTAACAAACATGGTCTTTTGGCCAATAACCATCCCTTCCCCTTGAATGGTAGGACCAAATATTTCCATTACCGGAACTTTACTCAACTTCCATCCACTCCCGTCTTACCTCTGAGTAACTAGTAGGTGTTTCATATAAACGAACAGATTCTAATCTAACATCATTATATTTCTCTGACCTTTTATTCAAAGACTCCATCATTTTCTCATAAATCCAAACAACCATATTTTCTGCTGTTGTATTCATTTTTGGTAAGGTTTCATTAAGATATCGATGATCAAGGTAGATTTCAATTTCCTGTTTCCATATCTCTTTGATGTCACCAAAATCAATTCCCAGACCAATTTCATCAATAAAACCACTTATACCAAACACAACTTTATAGGTGTGCCCGTGAAGATTCTTACACTTTCCTTCATAACAATGGAGATGATGTGCTGCATCAAACGTAAATTCCTTACTTACAAGTACGCGTTTACTATGGTATTTTAGTTCACTTCTTTTAATATCTTGGTCCATTTTTTGTAGATTTTCCACTATTTTAAAACCAAAAAAGTCGTTCCCCATTATACCTCCGCTCCTTCTTTTGATCTAATATATTTTTCTAACCCACGCTTTCTTAGCTTACATGCTGGGCAATACCCACAACCGTCACTTATTACTCCTTCGTAACAAGTTAAGGTTTTCTTACGAACATAATCAAGTGCATTTAATTCATCAGCAAGTTTCCATGTTTCTGCCTTATCTAACCACATTAACGGAGTATGGATAACAAACTGCTTGTCCATTGATAAATTAATGGATACATTTAGAGATTTAATAAAAGCATCTCTACAATCTGGATATCCACTAAAGTCAGTTTCACACACACCGGTAATTATGTGCTTTGCATTCACTTGATTTGCTAAAATTGCAGCGAAGGATAGGAAGATCAAATTACGTCCCGGAACGAAAGTCGAAGGTAACTCTCCATCTTCTCCCTCTTTTATTTCAAAATCATCTCTTGTTAATGCATTAGGAGCCAGTTGATTTAGAAGTTGCATATCTAACAAATGATGTCTAACATTTAACTCTTTTGCAATATTTTTTGCACACTCAATTTCTTCTTTATGCCTTTGATTATAATTAAAAGTTACAACTTCAACTTCTTTAAAGGTTTTTAAAGCCCAAAACAAACACGTTGTACTATCTTGTCCACCGCTAAAAACCACTATCGCTTTTTCATCCTTTAACATAAAAAACTTCCTTTCAAAAGAAAAAAAACAGTACCCAAGATGAAGGACTGCTTCTTCTTAGTTTTTTTAAAGAGGGGTGCTAGAACCTCTACCGCAAAATTGCGTAATTTAATTTATGATTTACTAAATATTATATCACAAGTGTATTCCCATTAAATATTTTTAAATTTTCCATTAAAAGGAATAAGTTTAGTTTAAGTAGAAAATAGTTATTGTTCGACTAAATTTCATTTGGTAAAATAATGTAAAAGTTAAGAGGGATACATATGATTAAATACCCGTTTTTAGAAAGAGATGCAACCATAGGAGTCACAGCACCTTCATCTGGGGTACAAGTTGAGTTACTGGACTGGTTTTTACAAATGGGGTTACAAGCAGCAAGTTGGTCGACAGTCTATAGTGTGGGCAGCCCAATTTTTTTAGGTATACCGTTTACCACAAGGACCTAAAATAATAATCTTATAAAACAATGCACATCAATTAAAAAGTATAATAGGCGTTCAACTTTAGTTAAATTTATTAAGGATTGTATATATATAAACTAGTGCTCTTGTGTAATATTAGATGCTACTATTTAGCTGAAATTATTGCTACACAATCTTCAATTAAAGGGCGCTTTTCTGAAAAAAGGAAAGCGTCTTTCTACATGAAAAGGGCCTTTTAATGGAAGAAGAATATTAAGAAAGAATACTTATAGTAATGATAGTATATATATGGTTTTTGTGAAAGGTTGTACTTAAACGAAAGGGCAGTATAGTTGAACAGACAGGTATTTTCGGAAGGACATCGAAGTAATTAATATAGCTGATAAGGGGTGTGAGGTAACTTGTTTTATGATAGTTTTGGTTCAGTTATTTATGCTTTATTAATTTGGTGGGGAGCGTTTCTCTTATTTCAAAGAATAAATAATCGCTACCTAAAAGGTAACACTTGGAAAAAGGACATCATCTTAACATTTATCCAAAGTGTAGTAGTTACCTTAATTTTATCACCTTTATTAGCTATTTTACTTATAAACTAAATTAAATATCAAATAAAGTAATAGGTGTTAGATTTAAAATGGTGAATGTTTTAATGTTCCCTGTTTACTGGAGGGGTTTTATGGGAGAAAATCCATCATTTATTTGTCTAATACTTGTCTTTTTTCATTGGATATTAAGAATAATCATAACTGGAAATATTAAAGTAGAACTTCCAGAGGATGCTAAAGATTTTGACCCATACGGGATTACCTACCTCCTAACTTTACTCTTAATAACGGTATTCTAGAGGAAGGTTCTGGGACTTTGTCTATTCAATTTTAGGCTAGTACTATTAAATAAAAAATACCAAACAAAATAAGCATTTTGTTTACAGGGCAAGGCATGCGTNNTCAATATAGGGGTTAAATTTAGCTCATAGTTTAAATTACCCACAATTTGTAAATTGAATACAACTTTTTTTGGATATGTCCTGTTGAAATTAAAAGGACCTTAAATGTTTTAAATCACAATAAGATTTACAATAAAATGCTTAATCTTTTATTTCCTATCGTTTCTTCTTAAGCCCAAAAGACCGGCTAAACCAATTAAGCCAATCCAACCCCAATCCATATCGTCATCGTCATCAGCGTTAATATCATTGTTATTGCCGTTTTGAGCAACATGCATGACTTTGTTACCTTCTTTTTGGTTGTAGAAGTCTGTGGTTAGGTTTTGAGCATTTCCTATTGAAGTCCCAAAAAGAATAGAAGTAAATAATAGGGCAAAAGTTGAACTTAGAATTTTTTTTAACACCAGTTTTTTCCTCCATTCATAGGTATAAATTTAAAGTTTGCATTTTTAACAATAATTATGCAGGAATAAACATTTTTAATGATTCATGTCACTTGTTCCAGGACTATATTCGTTAGGCATTTCCGGCATTAATGGAACCGGATAACCTTTTGGAGGTTCTGTAACTGAAAGATCTCCTCCATTCCGACTGGGTGTTTGACCTTGAAAAATCTCACTTATTCTTGTCTCATCCAATTTAAAGTTAAACTGAGTATTGTGAAATCCCATTTCAACATATTTTCTACATTCAGGATATTTATTTATATCGTAATTTGGGCAGAATATAATTTCTTCTCCCCTTATACTAAGTAATAAATTATCTAACAATTTTCTGCTTTAGAATGATGTAAAGGAGGTGG
>NZ_JBALOZ010000170.1:0-4053 GCF_036965125.1 Bacillus sp. JJ1503 | reverse complement strand
ATTGAAGTGGTACTTCAATAAAGATGCTTTTAATCAAGTAATCTATTTCAAAAAAATTAATCATTTAAGGAGAATGACGATGAATTTTCATGGTATTTTGGTTCCTTTGGTTACCCCTTTTAATAGTGATAAAAGTTTGGATGTAGAAACCTTAAAACAATTGACTAACAGATTTATTGATAAAGGTGTTGCTGGCTTGGTGGTGTGTGGCACCACTGGCGAATATTACACATTAAACGAAGCAGAGCGTGAAACCGTTTTAAAAACCGTGGCAGAAGTCGCCAAAGGTCGTGTAACATTGATTGCCGGTATCAATGATTTATCAACCGAAGGGGCAGTAAACCGTGCCAAGCAAGCTAAAGAGTTGGGCTATGAGGGTTTAATGCTTTCACCCACTCCTTATAGCCTGCCTGATCAAAATGGTGTGATTGCGCATTACGAAACTGTAGCATCAGCAACAGATTTACCTATTATCATGTACAACTTTCCTGCCCGTATTGGCATTGAAATTGAGTATGACACAGTGGTGCATTTGGCAAAGAATCCAAATATTGTCGCTATTAAAGAGAGCAGTGGTGACTTTAGCCGGGCTTTACGCTTACTACAAACCCCATTTGAGAATTTTGAAGTGATTTGCGGTTGTGATGATCAACCCGTAGACTTTTTCTTCTGGGGTTCGAAAAGCTGGATTGCTGGTGCAGGTAATGTGTTTCCAGAAGAGCAAGTCGCCATGTTCAATGCTGCTCAAGCTGGTGACTGGGACAAGGCAAAACAAATTATGCGCGAGATTTACCCTGCTATTCAATCGATGGAGTCTGGTAACTACAACCAAAAAGCTAAATTAGGCTGCTTGAAAGGTGAAATAAACGTTGGTACGGTACGCCTGCCTTTATCTGATTTATCAGAAGAAGAAAAAGCAGAATTCTTGGCTTTCTTTAAATAATCATTGGAGGAGAGACAAATGACCGTAACAAAAGAACAAGTCTTTGCCCTCGCCAAAGAAGGCAAACTATGGGCAGGCAACTTAATTGATGGTTTTACGAGCGCTGCAGGCAAATTAGAAAACCGCACCCCCATCGACAACAGTTTAATTGGCTATATTGCTAATGGGGATGCACAGGATGTGGATGCTGCTGTAAAGGTAGCGAGAGACACATTTGAAGCTGGGATTTGGAGTCAATTATCCCCTAGTGAGCGCAAAAAAGTGATGATTCGCTGGGCACAATTGCTAGAAGAACATAGCGAGGAATTGGCTGCGTTGGATTGCGTGGATGCTGGTAAGCCCATTACTGAATGTTTAAATACCGACATGCCAGCAACAATCGATACATTTTATTGGTACGCCGAAGCGATTGATAAACTATTTGGCAAAGTCGCTCCTACGGGTAAAGATGCCTTGGGCTTGATCGTCACTGAACCGATTGGTGTGGTTGGTGCGGTATTGCCTTGGAACTTCCCCGCGCAAATGTTTGCTTGGAAAGTGGCACCTGCTTTAGCCACTGGTAATTCTGTGATTGTGAAACCTGCTGAATTAACTTCACTGAGCGCTTACCGTATGATTGAACTTGCTTATGAAGCGGGTGTACCAAAAGGCGCTTTAAGCATGGTGTGTGGTTTGGGTGAAAAAGTAGGCGAACCATTGGGGAGGCATATGGATGTGGATATCGTCTCATTCACTGGTTCAACTGAAGTAGGAAGATATTTCCTGAAATACTCAGCAGAAAGTAACCTTAAAGAAATTGTCTTAGAGTGCGGTGGCAAAAGCCCGCAAGTGGTATTTGAAGATGCTGACTTGGATGCGGCTGTTCCACAAATTCTATCTGCCGCCTTCTGGAATATGAGTGAAAACTGCAGCTGCGGTTCACGACTTATCGTACAAGAATCCATTAAAGAGGCATTATTAGAAAAATTAAAGTCTGGCTTAACAAGCTGGAAAGTAGGCAACCCCATGGATGAGTCGGTTGCCATTGGCCCCATGGTTGAAGAAGCACACTTTAATAAAGTGAAAGCGTTCTTGGATATAACTCTTCAAGAAGGTGGTCGCTTAGTAGCTGGCGGCAACATTCACAGTGATGTGGGTAGTGGCTGGTACATCGAACCTACTATTTTTGACAATGTAACTGCCAATATGACCTTGTTTCAAAATGAAGTCTTTGGTCCTATTTTAGCGGTTAGCACGTTTGAAACGGAAGAAGAAGCCATAGCTCTTGCCAATAACACCTCTTACGGTTTGGCTGCTTCTTTTTATAGCCAAAATGTAAACCGTACGATGCGCGTGGCACGTGCCATTAAAGCAGGAACCATTTCTGTAAATGGCTTTAGCGAGGGCGATATCACCACACCGTTTGGTGGCTTTAAACAATCTGGCTTCGGTGGCAAAGACAACGGCTTAGAAGCATTTGAACAATATGTGCAAACAAAAGTGATTTGGTACGTTAATTCATAAAAAATCTGAGTTGACATAATTGGGGGAGTAAATATGGCGAAAACAGAAAATAAGCAGTTAAAAAAAGTTGTTGCTGCATCTATGGTTGGATCTGTAGCTGAATGGTATGAGTTTTTCTTATATGGTACCGCATCTGCCCTCGTTTTTGGAGAATTGTTTTTCCAACAAACTGGAAGCGCTATTGACGGCATCCTAGCAGCATTTGCTCTCTATGCAGTAGGCTTTTTAGCTAGACCTATTGGGGGACTTGTTTTTGGTCATTTTGGTGATAAAATTGGGCGTAAAACATTATTACAGGTCAGTTTGATTATTGTTGGAATTACGACCTTCTTAATGGGATGTCTTCCAACATTCAATAGTATTGGTTATTGGGCTCCTGTTTTACTCGTTACTTTACGTTTAATTCAAGGTTTTGCTTTTGGCGGAGAATGGGGAGGAGCTGTTCTTTTAGTATCTGAGCACAGCCCTAGTAATAGACGTGGTTATTGGGCAAGTTGGCCGCAGACAGGCGTGCCATTAGGAAATTTATTAGCAACAATTATCCTCTTAATTGCATCTAAAAGCTTAAGCCCCGAGCAATTTATGGATTGGGGTTGGCGCGTAGCATTTTGGTTCTCCGCAGTTGTCGTACTAATTGGTATTTGGATTCGTAAAAGTGTTGATGATGCCCCTGTTTTCAAAGAGGCACAAGAAAAACAAGCTAAATTAGAAAAACAACAATTAGGTATTATAGAAGTGTTGAAAGACCATAAAAAGGCTATTATTGCTGGTATTGGAGCTCGTTTTGCAGAAAACATCTTATACTATATAGTTGTAACTTTCTCCATTAGTTATTTAAAACTTGTCGTCGGTAAAGATACGACACAAATTTTAATATTAATGTTTGGTGCCCATGCTATTCACTTTTTCTTTATTCCATTAATGGGACACTTAAGCGATGTTTGGGGACGTAAGCCAATCTATATTACAGGAGCCATTTTAACCGCATTTTGGGGATTTATTGGATTTCCAATGATGGATACAGGAAATGATTGGTTAATTATGTCTGCCATTACGATTGGTTTATTCATACAATCGATGACGTATGCACCATACTCATCATTAATGACAGAGTTATTTCCAACTCACATCAGATATACAGCTTTGTCTTTGTGTTATCAAGTAGCACCAATATTAGCAGGATCATTGGCTCCATTAATTTCATTAAGCCTCCTAACTAAATTTAATAGCTCCATCCCAATTTCAATTTATTTAGTCGCATCAAGTATCATTTCTATTTCATGTATCATGTTAGTAAAAGAAACAAAAGGAAAGTCACTCACTTTTGATAAAGCAGGATAAATATTTTCGCCAGCTTTACACATTTGTTGGTATTAAAGTCTTTGAAAAATTTATCAATAATTAACAAGTAACCAAACATGTATGTTAAAAAAAAGTAGCCTTTCTTTGGAGAGGCGCTTTTTTGTTTATTATATGGGAGCAGATCTGCGTAAAACCTAGTGAAAAATAAAAGTTCTGGTTGCAATTTTTTAAAAACCGATTAATTGAAAAGTAAAAGGTTTGATATTGCCTCAAGACAATCTGTATATATTTTGTTGATGTAGTAT
>NZ_JBALOZ010000169.1:0-37270 GCF_036965125.1 Bacillus sp. JJ1503 | reverse complement strand
ATTTTTTAGTTTCTAACCAAAAATTAACATTGTCGAATAATGAAAGCGGTTTAGGGAAAACTAGTAAAACTGACCTAAAGAGTATTACCCGAAAAATGCAAAAAAACCGTTATCAGAGATGACAACAGTTTTTTTGCATTTTTGTTTATCGTTATTTACTATCTTCTTTGCTTCCATCACAGTAAGATGTGACAACTGCTGCCATAGCTTTCGCACTAATGATAAGACTTTTCTCATCAATATCGAATTTAGGATGATGATGTGGATAGGCTTCACCTGACTCAGGAGCCGCACCGACATAGAAGAAGCATCCTGGCACTTTTTCAAGATAATAAGCAAAGTCTTCGGATGGTGGCTGTGGCGGTGTTTCCAAAACAGCTTCAACTTCTGGAATAGATGCTTGTTCTAGAGCTTGATGTACATGTTCGGTTACTTCAGGGTCATTATATAGAACGGGGTAGTCATTCTTATATTCAAGAATAGACTTTACTCCATAAGAAGCTTCTAATCCTTCCGCAAAAGCACGCACACCTGTTTCTATGATATCTCGCGTCTCAGAAGACATGGACCGGACATCGCCTTCAATGGTCACGGCATCTTTAATGACATTGAATGTCCCTTTTCCATCGAAATTACCAATGGTAACCGAAGCTGTATCAAATGGGTTGATGCGGCGGCTAACGATTGTTTGTACATTCATGACGAATGAACTTGCTGCCACAATTGCATCATTTGCCAAGTGAGGGGACGATCCATGTCCACCTTTACCTTGAACAACTAATTTGAAATAAGATCGGCCTGTTTGTGTATTCCCGCTTCTATAATAAATATGACCTGTTTTCATTGTAGACATGACATGGATCCCAATGATTGCATCTACGCCATCAAGAACACCCGCTTTAATCATACCGATTGCGCCACCTGGAGGAGCTTCCTCTGCTGGTTGATGAATGACTCTTAACGTCCCTTTTAATTGATCTTTAAACTCAGCTAATGTCTCGGTTAATACCAACATGTAGGCTGTATGACCATCATGGCCACAAGCATGCATGACTCCTTCGTTTTTCGATGCAAAAGGAAGTCCCGTTTCTTCCTTGATTGGCAAGGCGTCAAAATCAGCACGAATGGCAATCGTTTTTCCCGGCTTGGAACCTTTAATGGTTACAACGATTCCACGCTGTCCTCCGAAATTAGTCTCTACTGAATCCACTGGTACTTCTTTATAAAAATCTGCTATATATTTAGCTGTTTGTTCTTCTTGGAAAGAAAGTTCCGGATGTTCATGAAGATAGCGGCGAATATCAATAATCCGTTCATTTTTATCATCTAACTTTTTCATTATTTCGTTCAGTAACATCAGTCTATTCTCCTTTTATTTAGTGACTAGGCTCTGGTTCCGGTTGACCAGGAGTTGGTATTTTTAGTTTTCTTGGCGTTTTTTCATTTCCTGTTTTTCCAGCATCCCCTGGTACCAAAAATATAATGGAAAGAATAGAAAGAACTCCGAAAATAACGTTTACGATAATCCCGGCTGATGCGGCCATTTCCAAACTTCCGGCTGCGGAAATGGCCCCATAAACAGTTGCTGATATCGAAACGCCGAACGCTCCGCCAAGAGAACTTGCCATTTTGTAAACCCCGGCAGCTGCTCCAACTTTATCTGAAGGTGCATTAGAGACTGAAGTATCCGTTGATGGAGTCGCATACAATCCAAGTCCAAGTCCGAATAGAACAAAACCAATGAAAACGGCTACTGTATATGGGAAATCAGGTAAGAAAGTGAGACCCATTAATGCTACACCAACAGTCGTGATGAGGGCTCCCCAAACCATTGGCTTTTTTGCGCCAATTCTCTGTAAAATTTTCTCTCCAACGCGAATCATCGCTAATACCACAACTAAATAACCAAGGGAAAGCATGCCTGATTGAAGAGCACTGAAGCCTCTGCCTACTTGAACATAAGTATTTGCCACGACAAGTGTTCCAGCAATTGCGTTTAACAGGAAATTGGAAATTGTCGCACCAGAATATGGTTTGTTTTTAAAAATTGAAAAGTCAATAAGAGCAATATCTTTACCTTTTTCAATTTTGATGAAAACCATAATTCCAATAATTGTTACAACTGCCAGAACGATTGTAATGAAGCTTGTCCAGCCTAAAGCAGATCCATAAGTAATAAATATGTTCAATGCAACCATAGTAATAATAAAAACGATTAACCCAGAGTAATCGAATTTAAAAGCACCTGTTGATTCACCTTTACTTTCTGGCGTATCTTTAATGAGCCACATACCAAGTAAAGAGAATATAATAGAAAAGATGAAAATCCATTTCCAGCCCATATACGTTGCGATGGCACCACCTGCGAAGGAAGCTGCTCCTGAGCCGCCCCAAGATCCGATGGACCAGTAACTTAAAGCACGCTGACGTTCTGCACCTTCAAAATAAGCTTTCATGAGAGCGATTGTGGCAGGCATAATACATGCTGCTGATAATCCTTGAAGTACACGACCAATGATCAGTAAAACAGCTCCTTGTGTTAATACAAGGCACAGGGAGCCGATAACACTTAGGATTAACCCGATATAGGTCATTTTTTTTCGACCAATTTTGTCTCCTAGCCCTCCAGCAGCAACGATGAATAATCCAGAGAATAATGCACTTAAACTTATGGCAATGTTTAATGTGCCAAGTGAAATGCCTAAATCTTTTTGAACAGCCGGAACTACATTGACCATCGACTGTGCAAATAGCCAAAACGCAATAACCCCAAATACAATACCGATAATCATTTTATTTGTACCTTTATAACTAGTTGCTTCCATAGTTTTTCCTCCTAATATTAGGATCATAAAGTGGCTCTAGCATAAGCTGAATTTTTTGGTTCACATTTAATATTTGAGATTTACTGCAAAATTATCATAAAATGATATATAAAAATGCAATAATCCTTAGCTTTGCTAAAGAAACTTCTTTCTTGGAAAAAGGAGACAGCCCGGGGTTTTCTTATCTTTATAAGATGGTTATTACTAAATAGATGTTTATCTTAAAATAAAAAATCACACTGCTTTATACTTTGCAGTGTGATTTTATCTTATTCCCCTACTATTTTTGCATCCTTCAATATTTCTTCAGTTAATGTAATCCCTTGAAGCTCAGCTGCCTTTTTATTAATGACTAGCTCTAAGTTTTCAGGGAAGCCAACTGGGATCTCACTTGGCTTTTTACCGTTTAAAATGTCTAATGCCATTTTTCCAGTAGAATAGCCAAGGTCATGATAGTCTAGCCCGTATGAAGCAAATGCTCCACGCTTTACGGAATCGCCTTCTCCAACAAACATTGGAATTTTCTTCTCATTTGCTACTGTGATAACAGATTCAAGAGCTGATACAACTGTGTTGTCCTTTGGAATATAGAATACGTCTGCTCTTCCGACTAAAGATTCAGCAGCCTGCTTAACTTCTGAGCTTGTAGATACAGATGTTTCCACAGCTTCTAGTCCTATTTCTGCAATAACCTTCTTTGCGTTTTCTACGTTAACGACTGAGTTTGGTTCACCTGAGTTGTAGATAATCCCAACTTTTTTGGCATCAGGGATGAATTTTTTAATAGCATTGATTGTATTTTTGATGGCGTCTGGATGTGTATCGGATGTACCCGATACATTTCCGCCTGGATTTTCAAAGCTTTCAACTAGTTTCGCGCCAACTGGATCTGTAATCGCTGTAAAGAGAATTGGAATCTCGTTAGTAGATTGGACAACTGCTTGTGCACTAGCAGTTGCAATTGCTAGAATGACATCGTTTTGATCAGCCACAAGGTTTTGTGCGATAGACATATTATTATTCATATCACCTTGGGCATTCTGATAATCAAGCTTCAGATTTTTTCCTTCCTCATACCCAGCATCCTTAATTGCCGCTACAAAACCTTCTCGAGCTGCATCTAGTGACGGATGTTCTACTAGCTGAATAATTCCAACTTTAACTGTTTTCTCTGCTTCTTTACTGCCGCCGCCATCNNCTGTTACTGTTGCTACTGCTGCCCCCACTGCTGTTAGACCCACAAGCCGCAAGCACGAGCAACGTACAGCATACTAGGGTCATCCAAATTTTTTTCATGCCATTCCTCTCCTCTACTCTACTTGATCTTATTAAACACCGGTTTCAAGTATTAATAATTGTTAATATTTCGATAATACCATGTCTATCTACTTATAAACAACTGAAAATTACAAAAATCTTTTAGGCTTTAAAGGGATAAAAAAATAGAGTAATAAAAAACACCTCTGTTTAAACAAAGATGTTAGTTTAGGTTATTTTAGCCAATGATCGGGAAACTTTAAGGAAGGAGGTAATTTTGTGTGCCTATCACCATTAGCCGAATTCACCTGTGCTTGAGTGAGAAATAGGCTTCCTGTCACATTAGCACCGCTTAAATCAGCATCTCTTAAGTCGGCGCCGATAAAATCAGTCCATCTCAAATCTGCTTGTCGGAGGTCAGCGGCTATGAGCAAAGCCCCCCGTAAATTAGATCCTCTCAGGTTGGCACCTTTTAGCTTTGCACCAATAAGATCTTTTCCTCTGATCCATTTATTTGGCTTTGGATTTTTTGAAGTTTTTGCACGAACTAGTTCACTTGTACGCAGAAGCAGCTCATTAATAAGTGCTCGATGAGCTGTTACATCTATGTCTAAAATAGACTTCGAATTTAGATAGGTAAGGTTTTCGGTTTTTTCAATGGCTGTTTGTAATTCATCGTAGATGGATCTTGTTTCTTCTAAACGAATTGCTTCATATAAGTAATAAAGCATTTCATGAAGCTGCTGCATGATCGGAAATACGTCAAACATTTCTTTAGCTAGAGCCGGCTTGCCCCGCCATTCATTTCCGCCATATGTCACCTGAGAAACCTTTTGCCCAGCACCAAAACATTCATAAACAGTGCAGCCTCGAAACCCATTTTCTCTTAGATTGCTATGAATACTACAACGATAATCTGATTGTAGATTGGGACAAGGAGTACCCCCATCTTTATTATTTGCAAAATCTGCACACTTTGCATAAGGCAAAGCCACACAGCATAATGCAAAGCAATTTTCACAGTCTGCTTTTAAGCTTTTGTCATTCTTTAATAAATTAGACAAGACATACACTTCCTTAGAAACGATTAATATTCCCAAGATTGTATAGGATAAATGAGATTGGGAACGCAGCAGTCTATTGTTACTAATGAGATGATCCGTTCGTGAATCGTTAGGCGTAAGAACGTAAAGCGTAAGGCGGTTCCGTTCGCTTCACCAGTTGTAAAATGTTTAAATACTTTGTTACCCACAAAGCAATGGGTCGCTAACACTTCCCAACTCATTTGGTGCATAAGCACCCATGAAGGTATTGGCACAATACCCTCAAAGCTGCTCACGCCTCTAAATATTTACTTGCAAGTGGAACATCGATTTCAACAGTATAATTAACTCTATCAATTTTGCTAGACAGCAATTCCACTTGGCGTGATAGTTTATCAGATTGTTTTTTGAATTCAGCTGGATCAAATAAAGCAATTTGTTCCATTATGGCACCTGAATGGCGGTGAACTGTGAATTCGCGCTTTTTAGTTGTCGCAAGGGTTTTGAGAAGATTAAGACGTTCCCGCAGCTGCTTTGCAGTTTCAATCGCACGAATCATTGAAATGGAACAGCCATCCCATTCAACCAAATTACTTAAATTAGCTTGTTGGACGATTTCTTTCAATTCCAGTAAATCGGACTGAACCTCAGATAATTCTTTCAAAACATCTTCCACTGATCGTTCAAATGGAGTGTAAGTCTCTCCTTTTGGAACCTCAATTACGTGAACAGTGAAAAACTCACCTTGCAATTCATTGACCTTTCTATGCAGACTAGAAAGTAAATTAATCGCCTGTGCTAATGTAATTTTCATTTAATCCACCCTTTCTTTAGAATATTCATATTATGTACAAGAGTTTTCTACGAATGATAGATGATCACTTTTCTTATTCATTTTTTATATTATTGATTTTAACCCATTTATCTACTAAAGTTCTCGAAAAATGATTTGATTTCCTGTTTATTTTTCAACATAATAACCGTTTTAGAATCTCTGGCTTGAAATTCCTGAATTCGCTCAACCATTTTTTTCTTTCGTGGACTATAAGTGGTCAATATAAATTTGATAAAATCCCAATCTATTTTTTCCTTGCATCCCTTTCCCATATCCGGACGGGTCCTTCCTATGTTCTTTATCCATCTTTTCAAAACACGGTACAAACAGATATGCAGTGGAAGTTCTAAGTAAATGATTGTATCTGCTCGTTCCGTACGAACGCCAAAGGTCGGCGTGTAGTTTCCTTCTATTATCCACTGATCTTGATTGACGATTTCCTGCTGAGCCTCCGAAAATTCCTCTATCGAAGCTTGTACCCAATTAGGTTTCCAAAAGAAGGCATCTAAATGATAAACATTAATATCCAGTACTTCCCCTAACTTACGTGCAAAGGTTGATTTACCTACCCCGGAAGAAACACCAATCACCATAATGCGTTTCACAACTAATTAGCCCCCCTTTGCGTTTGCCTTTGTCTTATCCGAATCATCATTAGGACCTTAATCTAATTCCAATATAAACCAAGTGAGCACCAGCAGATAGCACTTCTTTTAACTCCATTCCACATACTTTCGTCCTTCGATAATCCAATAAGGGAAAAAAAGTCGCCCATTTGGACGGCTTTTTGTTCAAGGTAATAAGCACATTACATCATAATGGTAAATTTATATTATTCTTTAAATAATTTTTTATTGAATTGGTTGATAGAGTTTTGATTTAGTCAATCAATCCTAAAAAGTTTTTACCAAGTATATATTCCTTTTGGTTATCAGGAATTTGAAGCAAATCAATCCAACTTTTCTTTGCCGAATAGTCATATTTATTAAACTTTTCCATTCCATATGGTCCATCGCAACCAAAAAGAACTTTACGATATCCTAAAGATTCCACTGCCTTCTTTACAATAGATGGATTAAGATAATCACTTGATGTGTCAACAAATACATTCGGTTGATCCTTAATGTATTTCCATAGTTTTTTCCAAAATGGAAGACCGGCGTGGGCATAAATTAATTTAAGTTTAGGGTAATTTTCAGGTAAATATTTATAGGATTCTGGTTCTGAAGATAGATGAATAATCATAGGTATGCCTTTTGATTCACACATAGCCGCAACTGGATCAAGTGCCTTAATACTATATTCATGCATGAACGGATGTGCTTTCACTCCAATAAAACTAGGTTTATTAAGATATAATTCTACTTCTTCCATTGATTCAGGAATCATTGGATTCACTGCTACCCAGCCTAGAAACCGGTCTGGAAATCTATCAATTGCAGCAGCAACAATATCATTGCTCGGCTTGGTAAAAATCTTGTATGACTTGCCGTAAAGTTTCAAATAGCCACCTTTTACTAGACCATCATAAATTTCGAGCCCAATTTGAGGTGCATTTAATATTAGATACCGGACTAAGCGTTGTAAAATTCGTTGAAAAGTGCTATCCAATTCGAACATTGTTTCGTTCATGGGAGCAATTAGTGCTGTTTTAGTTACATCATTTTTATCCATACCCTCTATCATTTTTTCTAAAGTCAGCATTGTTTCATCCACATGAAAATGGCAATCAACAATCATATTAATCCTCCATTTCAACATAGAATCTGGTCGATAAGATTACCTACTTTTATAAGTTAAAATTTATGAAATTTTTCGCTTGATTAGACTTACTTAATTTGCTAATACAACTGAGGAAGGTTCTTAAAAAATTCGAGGTATTTTTTTTGAAAAGCACTGAAATTAAAGAGGCGGCTTTAAAATATTTTACAATTCGTATAGCATTTCGGTATAAGACATAACCATACTGCTAATCTCTGGATTGACTTTTTATCACGATTATTTCTTTAACCCTTCTAAAATTCCTCCTCTATCATTATTATTCTTCAGAAATAAAGAAAAGGCTTCCCGTAAGTTTACTCAACTCCTGGAAAACCTCTTGTTTTTATGTTCCTTTGAATTATTTTCTTTTGAAATGGCATTATAATTTTTCAGTTTTGAAAATGGTTTTTTCTTTTTTATGTACTTTTCATTAAGTACAATCACTTTTCCGTTTTCAGCAGTATTGTATTTTCGATATACAAATTTATATTTTTCAAATGCAAGGTGCCCCAAAATATAAATGGGTAAGATCATGAATAGGAGAATGACTATCTGCAGCATCCAATTGAATCCATTCCCACTGAAATAAATAGTCATTACAGCATTTACTACAAAAGCAGCCATTAAGATAATAATCACATTACATATATGAAAAGCGAACACATCTTTTTCTTCCCCGAACATCCGCTCTAGTTCAGACTTGATATAAAGTGTAACAAATATTGAAATCACAATGGCAATAAGGGTAACAAAATATGTAAGAACAGTGGACATTTTTTTCCGATCCCTTCACTTTCATAAATCCCCTAATATGAATGATATCACCATTGTAACACAAGAATTGAAAAAGAAGCTTATACACAATGCTTTATCCTCTATTGCTTTTTATACCCATCGATTTGATAGAGACTATTGAACATACGAATAAGAGCGTCTTAATAGGATAGAAAAAAGCTTTCAATTATAATGATGACTAGAATGCAAATAATTCTGCAGGAAAGTAGGACAATATATGCTATTTTATGTAATTGCAATCCTCGTTATTGTGATGGACCAGCTTTCTAAATATCTAATTCGTATTTACATTGACATTAATGAAAGATTTACATTGTGGGGAATACAATTCACACATATCGAAAATAGTGGGATGGCAGGAGGTTTATTTCAAGGCTATGCACGGCTCTTCGGAGTTGTCGCGGTGTTGTTCGTGATAGGTGTTTTATATTTTCGCAGAACTGGAGAATTTAATGGTGCTCTCATCGATAGTAGTTTTGGATTCCTAGTCGGAGGAGCCATTGGAAATGGCATTGATAGATTTTTATTCGGGCAGGTGACAGATTTTATCATTCGCTCTGGTGGAATTCTTAATTTGGCCGACCATGCTATCGAGATAGGGGTGTTACTGCTAATTATTTATGGAGTCATTAGCTGGTTGAGAAAAAGTAATAGATTCTCTTGGTAAAATGGAAATGGGTGCCTGACCCCATATAGCAATACCGTATTTGGGGTCAGAACTTTTTCAATCACCCTTCACGTTCCTTGTGGACGAGAGAATTTTTAAAACAACTCCCGTGCCAATAATCGATAAACATCTAGACGCTTCTCTTGTGAATGAGGAATGCTACAAATCATCGCTTCATCAAATCCATAGTGAGATTGCTCTTCTTGTAACAATGTTGCGATTTCATTTACTGCGCCCACTAAATGAATTTTACGATTTTCTTTAATGATCATGTAATCCATTTCCGTCAATGGATAATCACGGGCTTCTTCTGGTGTTAAAACTGACCCGATCCTGCCCCTCATAAACTGTAATCGCCAAATATCTTGAGGCTTTGCTTCAAATTCAGCTTCTTCTTTTGTTTCAGCTGTTGTCACCATATAAGAAACATTGATTTGCGGTTTCTCCATAAAAGCTGAAGGTTGAAAATTCCTTTTGTATGTATCTAAAATCTCTTTCGTCATTTCGCCATTGAAAAACTGTGCAAATGAATAGCCTACACCTCTACGTCCAGCTTGAACAGCGCTATTGCCAGTCGACCCCAACAGCCAAGCTTCTGGCAAAATAACTTGGGAAGGTGTTGCGATTGTTTTATTATATAAGTCATCTTCGGGTACTTCATCGTTAATCAACTGCAGTGCTGTATCAAATTTTTCATACATATTATTTACCATTGGTTGGCGCCCTTCAGATAAAGCATAAATGGAATAGTTATCCCCTCCAGGAGCTCGACCAATACCAAAATCAATGCGGCCAGGTGAAAATGCACTTAACGTTTTAAACACCTCAGCTAGTTTCAATGGGGAATAATGCATCAACATCACTCCCCCGGTTCCGATACGAATATTTTTGGTTTTTGCAGCCAAATGTGCTGCCGACACTTCAGGAGCTGAACTTGCAAAAGTTGTGGTCGCATGATGTTCTGCCATCCACATTCGATAATAGCCTAATCCATCTCCTAAAACAGCCAATTCTTCCGCCTTTTTCAAAGCATCGGTAGCCGTATTCCCGCTTGTAATGGGGGCTTGATCCAATATACTTAATCTCATCCTATGAAACATCCTTTCTACTCGTTTATCCTATCAGCATATCGACTTTTTTGTCAGTCTGTCTATTTAAACTCATAAATTGTCGATATTTCCCCGGAAATTTGTTGAAATTTGAAATATATTGATTTCTTTTAATTGATTAGGTCGAGGGGGAAATTTTCAAAAGTATGAGATATCGCAATCTCTATTTCATTGGTTGCTTCTAATCTTTCTTTTTGTTGATTCACGAAGTCTTTGGTTGTATCGTCTTAGGGACTTGTTCGAATCGGGTAACGCTATAAGCGATCCGTTGTCTGATCGAACAAAGATACGCGGTTTGCTCTCTTTTAAGAACTTATATCCTTTCCACTCAAAAATGTGGCCATACTTTTGAATAGTGGGTGTCATGGAATAAAATGCTCGTTCATTCGATGTATATTATGTCACATATGAAATTCCCTTTTCTACAAGATGAAGGTTCTGAGGATTTTTTCGAAAGAGTATATCGCCCAGCGATACGAATCAAAAAAAGAACTGACCAGTTCCTTTCTTGAGGAACACTATTAAGGACATGATGAACTGTTGGAGCTGGGAAACCTTTATTTTAAACTTACACATATCGTTAATCAGCTGGATATCACTTCACAAGTGACTGAGAGTTTATTGGTTCATTCTAATCATTTTTTGTTGATTCATAAGGACTTTAGCTGTATCGTCTAGGAACTTGTCCGTATCGCGTAGCGCTATAAGCACTCCAATGTCAGATTGAACAAAGATACGTCAATCGCCATCTTTCAAAAACTCATATCCATTTCGCTCTAAGATTTGGCAATACTTTCGAACAGTGGGAGTAGCAATCCCAACTTCTTCATCCAGAATGCCCGTTCATTAGGTTGTATATCATCGCTTATCGGACCTCCTTTTCTATTAAATATGAAGTTTTTTAGATTTATTTGCAAGTTATATCGCCCAGCGATACGAAACAAACCTTTTTAAAAGTCTATGACTTATGAGAAGCTTCTTTTTTTGGTAAGGCGTTATTACATCATGCCACCCTTTAGGATGTTTTTTCCTATCCGTTCACATAGTCGTAATGTATTAGGCAATAAAAAGCTATAAAAATGACAGTAGCTTTTATAAATGTAAAAAGAGCCCAATTACGCAAGTAGTGTAAAAAAACTTGCATAATTTAGGCTCTTTATTTTTATTCCGTATTGTGTTAAAGCCCCCGATAGCAAAACTGGCCTCCACCTCTTGGATAGGTATGACGAAGGAATGAAAGGGCAAGACATAGGAGGGAAAGCCTCCAGGGGTGGCGTGGAGAATGTATATCACATGGTAAATCATGAGGTTTTATAATACTCCCTTATTTCACTATGCCTTCACTTGCATATATCGTATCTGTCCTCCCCTTCATTTAGTTCACTACTAATTATCAAGTTGTATGAAATCCTGCGAATAATTACGAATGTACGGTATCTGCATCTCTTGCTTTCTCCAAAATTGATATAATTTTACAATTTTTTTACACTACTATTTTAAATAGAATGCTATTCTAGTATCGACAGGCAGTCGGTCGATAACGAGGGGTGTGAAAATGAGAGTTGTCAAAAAGGCTGAGGAGCGCAGGAACGAAATACTGGATGCTGCAGATGAGCTTTTCGGTCAAAAAGGATTTGACGGGACAACGACAAAGGATATTCTCGATAAGGTTGGAATTGCGCGTGGAACGCTTTACTATCATTTTAAGTCGAAAGAGGATCTAATGGATGCGTTGATTGAACGCTATAATAACCATCTTTTAGGCGTAGCAAAGGAAATTTCCAAGGACAAACGAATCCCTATAATCGAGCGTATCGTTCTCGTTGTATTGTCCATGAATCTAAGGGGTGGAAGCAATAAGGAAATAATGGAGCACATTCATAAGCCACAGAATGCTCTTATGCATCAGAAAATACAAAAGGTCATTATTAACGGTATTACGCCAATTATGACGGAAATAATCCAAGATGGCATTGAACAGGAGATGTTCCAAACACCGTACCCATACGAGTGTATGGAAATGGTTGTGACCTATATGAATACCGTTTTTGATGATGATATGGTTGAAATGACTGCCGAGGAGCGTGCTTCACGGATTCATGCGTTTATTTTCAATGCAGAAAGACTTCTCGGAGCTAAAAATGGAAGTTTAATGGAAGTTATCCAGATGTTTGGCGGCGAAGAATAGGCCTCAGAATTCCATTATTGATAATAGGAAAAAAGCATAAAACAGAGGTGACTTATGTATAACAGAATAATTCGCAACGACATGTTAAAGAGCAAAGCAATAACACTGACTACCATGATATTTG
Organism: Bacillus sp. JJ1503; assembly: GCF_036965125.1. NCBI lineage: Bacteria > Bacillati > Bacillota > Bacilli > Caryophanales > Bacillaceae > Bacillus > Bacillus sp. JJ1503. The sequence continues at coordinate 24,666 of NZ_JBALOZ010000169.1, read as the reverse complement.
TCGCTGCAGCAGCTATGCTTGTTTCACTCGCAGCGATTCTCGTTATCAATCTGACGGGAGCGCTGGATACACTTATGAAAAAGGCTGAAACGCCACATTTTATGCAGATGCATTCGGGTGAAAGCGATTTGAATCGGCTTACATCCTTTGCTGAGCAAAATAACAACGTCAAAGAATACCAGGTAGTTGAGTTTCTAGGCATTGACGGCTCGCAGATTATTTTAGGCGATAATTCGCTTACGAATAGTGTTCAGGATAACGGCTTCAGCATACAGAACGAAAAATTCGATTATCTTCTTGATCTTAATGGCAACATCATCAACGTATCTGACGGCGAGATTTATGTTCCAGTGGCCTATATGAAGGACAATACTACAAAGGTCGGTGACAAGGCCGTAATAAGTGGGAAGGAATTTACTGTTACGGGATTTCTCCGTGATTCGACCATGAATTCATCACTCTCCGCATCGAAGCGATTTCTTGTAAGCAGCAAGGATTTCGCGGAAATAAAAGACCTTGGAAGTATTGAGTATTTGATTGAGTTTAGATTAAAGGATTACTCAGGCCTCGGCGAATTTGAAACAGCTTACGCTTCCGCAGGTCTTGAAGCAAACGGACCAACGGTTACCTTTATGCTTTTCAAAACGATGAACGCCATTTCAGACGGGATGATGATTGCAGTTATTTTTCTTGTAAGCGCACTTGTCGTTGCAATTGCATTTATGAGCATACGCTTTACCCTCCTTGCGAAAATTGAAGACGACTACCGTGAAATTGGTGTTATGAAAGCAATAGGGCTTCGTCTTTCCGACATAAAGAAGATTTATCTTGCGAAATATGCAGCTATTGCAGCGGCAGGTAGTATTCTTGGGTTTATTCTTTCGCTTATGATCCAAGGTATGCTTCTTGAAAATATACGTCTTTATATGGGCGAAAGCGAAAATTCTTCTTTTGCCTTAGTTTTAGGAATCATTGGCATATTACTTGTATTTCTTGCAATTGTTACTTATGTAAACTTAGTTTTGAAACGCTTTCGAAAAATTTCCGCTGCGGAGGCTATACGTTTTGGTACTTCACAGGAAAAGAAAGCTGGTGTTAAGCGTTTTACCTTAATTAGAAACAGACTGTTTAGCACGAATATTTTTCTAGGAATTAAGGATGTTCTCGCAAGAAAAAGACTTTACGCCACAATGCTTGTGGTACTGGTGATTTCAGCCTTTATTATTATTGTTCCGCAGAACCTATACAACACGATTTCCTCAAAAAGCTTCATTCAATATATGGGGATTGGGAACTACGATCTGCGCATTCAGACCAATAACCTTGATAAAACCGGTGAAATTGTAAAGACGATTGAAAACGACAGGGACGTTTCAAAATATGCTGTTCTGACAACAAAGATTTTTAAAGTAAAAACGAGTAATTGGTCAGAGGAAAACATAAAAGTTGAACTCGGTGACCATTCGGCATTTCCTATAGAGTATTCTGAGGGCAGAGCGCCTACTACAGAAAACGAAATCTCACTATCGACTATAAATGCTGATGAGATGAGCAAAAAGGTCGGTGATGTCATTACACTGGTAATGGAAGGAAAGGAGCGAGATTACACAGTAAGTGGAATTTATTCCGATGTTACCAATGGTGGCAAAACCGCAAAGGCAATATTCACTGACAATTCGGCGAATGTCATGTGGACCATTGTCTGTGTTGAACTTTCAGATAAATCTCTCGTTGACAGTAAGGTTGTAGGATACTCGGAAGAATTTGATTTTGCAAAGACTTCAGATATCGATGAATTTGTTTTGCAGACCCTCGGCTCGACAATAAGTTCCGTCAAAACGGCTTCCTACGCAGCAATTGCGGTTGCACTGGTCATAGCGGTACTGGTTACATTGTTGTTCATGAAAATGCTTGTTGCCAAGGATAGATATTCCATTGCCGTTATGAAGGCGTTCGGTTTTACAAACTCTGATATTAAGGTGCAATATGTTTCCCGTTCGGTTTTCGTTTTGATTGTCGGAATTGTTCTTGGCACACTTCTGGCAAATACAGTCGGAGAAATGCTTGCGGGTGCAGTAATCTCCTCGTTTGGAGCATCAACGTTTAACTTTGCAGTCAATCCGCTATCTGCGTATCTGATAAGTCCATTGATGATGATATGCGTGGTGCTTATTGCAACAGTGATTGGCACAACACGTGCAGGGCAAATAAAAATATCCGAAAATATAAAGGAGTAAGGATATGAATAAGATTATTATTGGTGATTACATAGTTAAATCCTTCGGAGTGGGAGATGAGCAACGAAATGTTCTCGATGGAGTCTCTGTAGAAATAAAGGAGGGCGAGTTCGTTTCGGTTATGGGACCTTCTGGCTCTGGAAAATCTACACTAATGTTTGCACTAAGTGGGATGGATGGTATTAATAGCGGAAAAGTTGTTTTTGACAACAAAGATTTATCGGCAATCGGAGAGAAGCAGCTTTCAGATATACGCCGAACAGAAATGGGATTTATTTTTCAGCAGCCGACTATGCTAAAAAACCTAAACATTCTTGACAATATCATCCTTCCGTCAATAAAGGGCAATAGAAAGAACACCGTAAAAATTTTGAAAAAGGCAAGAAACCTTATGGAAAGAGTAGGTATTTCAGAGCTTGAAAAGCGTGATATTACCCAGGTTTCGGGAGGGCAGCTTCAGCGTGCGGGAATATGTCGAGCACTTATGAACAATCCGAAAATCATCTTTGGAGATGAGCCTACAGGGGCGCTCAACTCGAAGTCTGCTCAGGAGATTATGGATATTTTATCCGAGATTAACTCAGATGGTACTGCAGTTATGCTTGTGACCCATGATGCAAAGGTTGCAGCTAGGACGGAACGTATTATGTTTATGCGTGACGGAAATATCGTAAGCGAAATGAAACTGCCAAAATTTGATGGTTTGGATATAGATGGCAGAGTCGAGAAGGTAACAGCGAAAATGTTGGAAATAGGAATATAAGCTTTTAAAAGATGTTTGTGGTCTTCACTGAACCACAAACGTCTTTTTGCATTTCGCTAGCACGGAATCAATATTTGTGTATGAAGCAAGTACATGAATCATTAAATTACTAAAAAACTCAGAGAGAAACAAACGGTAAATGTTTTAAAATGTAAGAATGAGTTAACGAAGGCTTACAAGCTATAACCAACCTAGGAGTGTACAAAAATTAAAAAAAAAGACTTTAAAGCATTATTTTTTATTATCCAAGACAATTCCCTCTAACACTTATGTTTTACAATCTACTATATTTTAAATTCAGATGTTATTTAGGCAACTGGAATCGTTATTTGATTAACCTGCCCCGTTTGTTCGTATCGGGTAACGATATAAGCGATCCGTTTTCTGATTGAACAAGGATACGCGGTTTGCTCTCTTTTAAGAATTTATATCCATTCCACTCTAAAATGTGGCCATACTTTTGAATAGTGGGTGTTGCAATCACACTTCCTTGGAAGAGAATGCTCGTTCATTCGATGTATATTATGTCACATATCAGACTTCCTTTTCTTCAAGATGAAGGTTCTGGGGAATTTATTGAAAGAGTATATCGCCCAGCGATACGAATCAAAAAAAGAGCTGACCAGCTCATTTCTTGAGGAACACTATAAGGACATGATGAACTGTTGGAGTCGAGAAACTTCACAAGTGGCTGGGAGTTCATTGGTTCATTCTAATCATTCTTTTTGTTGATTCATAAGGACTTTAGCTGTATCGTCTAGGGACTTGTCCATATCGGGTAACGCTATAAGTACTCCGATGTCGGATTGAACAAAGAAACGCGGATTGCTCTCTTTTTAGAACTCATAACCATTTCACTCTAAAATGTGGCAACTACTTTTGAACTATGGGTGTTTCATTCCCACTTCATTACACAATTACGCTTAAAAATCTTAAACAGTCACCTTATTTTCGGAATATGGAGAAAAGCCCTCCCCATTTTTCTTTAGGCTTTTGTATCGCTTCTTCTAAACGTTTATTAAAGTCATTTTGTGAACTCCATTCTTTTTTCTGTTCATCCCGCATATTTTGTATTTCTTTTTGCAAGAGTTCACTTTTTTGTTTTTCTTGTTGCAGCAATGTTTCGTAATGGATATTTTGTTGTTCGGTTAATTTTTCAATTTTAGAATTAGTTTTTTGAGCTGAATTTCCAATGCTAGAACTAATAACATGATGATCTTGCTGAAGTCGGGAAACCTTTGTTTTAAGATCTGACATATCGTTCGTCAGTTGAATATTCATTTCACGTGTAGCTGCGAGTTCATTGACTAAAAACGTTAAGACCTCTTTTAATTGATTGGGGTCATGAGGTAAATTTTCATATGTATCGGTTATCGCAATCTCTGTTTCATGCGATCCTTCTAATCTTTCTTTTTGTTGATTCACAAGGTTTTTAGCTGTATCGTCTAGCGGCTTGTCCGTATCGCGTAGCGCTATAAGCACTCCAATGTCAGATTGAACAAATATACGTCGATCGCCATCTTTCAAAAACTCATATCCATTCCGCTCTAAGATTTGGCCATACTTTCGAACAGTGGGTGTTGCTATCCCAACTTCTTCTGCCACTTCCTTAGTTGAGAAAGCTCGTTCATTCGGTTGTATATCACGTCGCATATCGGACCTCCTTTCCTATTAAATATGAAGGTTTTTAGATTTATTTGCAAGTTATATCGCCCAGCGATACGAAGCAAAAAGAGCTGATCTACACCCTTTTTGAAAAATCCGAACTCATCTTCTTAATTCTAAGCTTGTTATTTGTGTATTAGATAGCAGTGTTAGCTGGTCCATCATGTATTCCTTGCTGTAGCTGAAATTTGATTTTATCCAATAGTGGAATAGGCTAAGTGTTGCCTTTGTTTGATAATGGATAAAAATATCATAATTTAGATTGTCTTGCGGTGATTTCGTCTCTATATAGATTTTTTCTGTAAATATTTGATGGAATAATTTTTCTAGCCGCTTCTCAAAGTCCCTGTGACTCATAGATAAAGCGTAGAATGCTTGCTTATGGTCTTCAAAATATTGAAAAATCACTTCTGTAGTTGGAGTGAGCTTGTCAACGTTAATTTTGTTTTGATGACTAAAAGCACGCAATATCGCATTTTCAAAGCCAGCTAAGAGCTCGAAAAGCATTTCCTCTAGAAAATCCTCCTTATTTGAAAAATGTGTATAAAATGTCGCCCGATTAATGTCAGCCTCATCTGTAATCATGGATACGGTAATTTCATGTTCTTCATAATTTTTCATCAGTTGGAGGTAAGCATTTTGCAAGGCTGTCCTTGTCCGCTGCACTCTTCTATCCCGCTTCATGAACATCCTCCTTACAAATAATCAACAATTCTATTATAACTGTTGTTTAAACATCATTGAAATGATTTGTGTTTATCGGCTTTTCTCCTCTAAATGATACAGTAAATATGAGAGACAAGCCTTTTTTATGATTTTGTGAAAGGGCTTACTGATACTAGGAGGGATTTAAATTGGCAGAAAAAATGAAAGCAGCCGTTTGGTATGGAAATAAAGATGTTCGTGTAGAGGAAAGAGATGTCAAGCCAGTTAGAGACAATGATGTAAAAATCAAAGTCAGCTGGTCTGGTATTTGTGGAACAGATTTACATGAATATGAAATTGGACCTATACTTGTTCAGGTTGACAAGCCAAATCCTCTAACAGGAGAAAAGGCACCACTTGTATTAGGACATGAATTTTCAGGCGTTGTTGAAGAAGTTGGTAAAAACGTAGAAAAATTCAAAAAAGGTGATCGTGTTGTTGTGAATCCTGTCGTTACTTCAGGCAACCATTCACCGAAAATAGATAGATACTATCAGTTTTATTCTGCGGGACTTCATACAGATGGTTCCTTTGCTGAATATTTTGTAGCAAATGAAGATAATGTAGTTCCAGTTCCAGATAGCATATCCCTGGACAAAGCTGCATTAGTAGAACCACTTTCTGTAGCTGCTCAAGCGGTGAAGGAAGCAGAAGTTAAGGAAGGAGACTCAATAGCCGTATTTGGTGCTGGCCCAATCGGTTTATTCACAATCGTTGCGGCCAAAGCAGCCGGTGCTAAGGATATTTTAGCATTTGATTTGTCTGATGAGCGTTTAGCAAAGGCAAAAGAGGTTGGAGCGACTGAAGTATTAAATACGAAAGAAAATGATGCTGTTGCCTTTATTAAAGAAAGATATCCAAATGGTGTAGATGCATCACTTGAGGTTGCAGGTGTGAAACCGACATTTGATTCAGCAATCAGATCTACAAAACCTAAAGGAAATGTTGTTGTTGTAGCCATCCATGCGCGTGATTTTGAATTTAACCCCATCACATTAATGACATCCGGGGTAAAATTATCTTCTTCACTTGGCTATGAACATGAAACATTTAAAAAATCAATTGAAATTTTAAGTGATGATCATAACAATGTTGAGCCAATCATGACGAAGAAAATTAAGCTGGATAATATCGTTGAAGAAGGATTCCATACTTTGTCTAGTGACCTTTCACAAGCCAAAATTCTTGTAGAAATCGGTGGGGAAAAATAATAAAAGCAATATCAAAAGCTGCGTGAGAAAATATTCTCCGCAGCCTTTTTAATAGAATATATTTTACGATTTTCTTTAATGATCATGCGATCCATTTCTGTCAAAATTCACAAGATCTTTAGGTTTATCGTTTAGGAACTTGTCCGTATCGGGTAACGATATAAGCACTCCGATGTCGGATAGAATAAAGATACGCGGTTTGCTCTCTTTTAAGAACTCATATCCGTTTCACTTTACAATAAATTAACATAAAATTTATTGTGTTTTTTCAAAAGTCTTGCCATCCCCTATTGCATTAGTCCTAATTTCACTTTGTTTCTTATAAAACCACTGAAAACATACCAATTATTCATGAAATATTTTAGAACCAATTACTCATTTTTATTAGTATTCTAGAACATTTACATTTTCATAACCTTCAATTTACACACCCTACTTATACTTTAAGAGAAATTAAGAGATGAAACAAAAATCGGAGGAATGAAAATGAAAAAAGCAAAATATGTCGCTCCATTATTAAGTTTAGCAGTTTTATTTCCTACAGCTACGAATGTATTGGCAGAATCTAATAAAAACATTCCAGTGGAAAAAGTAGAGTTTATTGGAATGGCTGCACCTGACACAAATGAAGAACGTTCCAAAATGTACAGTGAAGCTTCTGTTAAGGTTACATACAAAAATGGCACTCAACAAACTATGCCGCTAGAGTACAAATCCTTGTTTACACCTGGCGATGAAATTAACGGAAAAATCGCAGGTGCAACATATGATGTAAATGGAAATATGATAACAAAGGCTGATGGAACACCTTATATTTCTTCATCTCCAGATAGCAACACACTTTTAAAGGTAAATGGAAAAATATATATGGTGAATCATTATGAAAGTATCCCTTCGAATCAAGTGGGAAACATGCCGGAAACAATGATGTTAAATACAATCGAACAAAATAAGGAAACTGGAGAATTAACAGTAACTGATATGATTCCAATTGATTTTTCTTCTGATGGCGGAATTTGGACTCCTTGTGCAGGTTCTTTATCTCCTTGGAATACACATTTAGGAAGTGAAGAATATGAGCCTGACGCAAGAGCACATGAGGCAAATCCTGAAAAATCTTCCGTTACTCAGTTTGCACGTAATTACTATCAAGATCCAACAGCCATCGGTAATCCTTATCTTTATGGCTATGTTCCGGAAATCTCAATTGATAATAAAGGAAAAGCAACTGCGGTAAAACACTATAGCATGGGGCGGCTTTCCATTGAAAATGTAAAGGTAGCACCAGATAATCGTACTGTTTATTTTGGGGATGATGGCAGCTACACGATGGCATTTATGTATATTGCTGATAAAGCAAAAGATTTATCGGCAGGCACTTTATATGCGGCTAAATGGATTCAAACAGGTGAAGAAAATGGCGGGTCTGCGAAGTTAGAATGGATTAAATTAGGACAGGCTACTGATCAAGAAATTAAAGAATTAGCACAAAGCACTAAATTCAGCGATATGTTTGAGACGACTACAGATGCGGAATACGCAAAAGCAAATGGATTCACAAGAACAAAAGCAGGTGGCAGAGATGAATGGTTAAAGGTTAAACCTGGAATGGAAAAAGCAGCAGCCTTCCTAGAATCTCGCCGTTATGGGGCCATCCAAGGAGCAACCGCTGAATTCAACAAAATGGAAACAGTCGAAATGAATAAGGCAGATAATAAAATATATATGACCATGTCTACAATTAGTGGTGGAATGTTAGCTAACCCTAATGATCCTACTGATGATATCCAAGTTCCTAAAATCAACGCTGGTGGAATCTATGAAATGAATTTAGCTGAAAATCAAAAAGACCGAGATGGGAATAAAATTAACAGTAAATATGTAGCAAATGAAATGGCTGGTCTGATAATGGGAGAAGACCTTCTTGTAAAAGATGCGGATGGCAACAAAGCAAACGTTGATAAAATTGCTAACCCAGATAACATTGTATACTCTGAAAAAATGAGAACTTTATTTATTGCTGAAGATAGCGGCAATCATGTCAACAACTTTGGCTGGGCATATAATATTGATACTAAGAAACTGTCACGTATTCTTTCCGCTCCAGATGGCGGAGAAGTAACAGGAATCCAAGCAATTGATAACTTAGATGGTTTTACTTATTTAATGGCTGGTTCTCAAAATCCAGGTAATGTAGGTTATATTTCTGGCCTGCCCGCTCTAGGTAATAATGGAAAAGATATAAAAGATAATAATTAACTTTCTATAAATATCATTCTTTATGGAAACCTATCCAACTTTTATAGATAGGTTTCCATTTTTTAACAACATCCATCAGTTAATAAAACTTAATAAGCAAATTTCAACCAATAGAAAAGACTAAGATTGAGGTACGATCTTCCAATCGGTCACCCCATGAAGAGAAAACGATCCTTGTTTTATAACAGATCTGTTCATACCAAGGAGAATCAACAAGCAGAGCATAAGGACATTAATACAACAAAACAATGAACATTTATGCTCATTTGACTGCAACTATATAAAAAAAGGCCTCCCACCAGTTCAGTAAACTTATGAAAGACCTTCTCTGAGATGCTTATAAAATTTATCTATCTCTTTCCTTTATCATAAATTTCACCTAATGCTCTCGGAGCGCGATTTGATTTAGAGAAAAAGATTAATAACAATAACGTTAATACATACGGTAAAATCATGAATAAATCGGTGAAACTACTTGGTAATGCCATTGACTGAGCAATATATGCTCCACCAGATTTTGCAAAACCAAATAATAGACAAGCAGCTAAAGTAGGGAGAATCCTCCAATTACCAAAAATTAATGCAGCAATGGCTAAGAATCCATATCCCATATAAATATTTGAAGAAAAGTTAGCTGAAATGGAATAGGCAAAACAAATGCCGCCTAGACCTGATAATAGACCCGATATTAGAACCGCAGAAAACCTAATTTTCGATACATTTACACCTGCTGCATCAACTGATTGAGGATTTTCCCCGCTCGCTCTTAGGCGCATGCCAAATTTAGTTTTATATAAAAGATACCAAGCAAAAATAGCAATCACTACGATAATCACTTCGAACGGATACATATTCGTAAAGACCGCACCAATCACTGGGATATTGCCTAAACCTTCAATCGTAAACCGCTCCGATACACCTAATCGAAACTTGTCCGAAGCCGCTCCAAATACAAGTGCATTTATTTGTGTCGTTAAGAAAGTCGTTAATGCTAACGCTAAAATATTTATCACGACACCACTGATCACTTGATTGGCTTTAAACTTAATACATAGCACAGCATGAATAATGGAAAAAGTCATCCCGCCAATCATCGCAAATAGTAACGCCACATAAAATAGACCTTGAATATCTGTACCGGTAGCATTTGCGATTAAAATAGCTGACAGCGCTCCGATGAATGCTCCAAAACCTTGAAAGCCCTCAAGTGCTAAATTGATAATACCGCTCTTTTCACTATATATTCCGCCTATTGCCAAAATAAAAAGAGGCAGAGCAAAGGATAATCCATCAATAATTATTGTATCCATTAGGATTCACGCTCCTTTCGATCCACTTCTTTTTCCTTCAGGCGTCTGACTTTATATTTCATGTATTCACCACATGCACTAATCAATAGGATTAACCCAATGATAACAGAAGAAATTTCTTGTCTAATTCCAGACTGTGAACTCATATACGTGCTTCCTTGATCGATAATTGATACTAAAAATGATGAAAAAATAACACCAATTGGATGGGAGTTTCCTAATAGTGATACAGCAATTGAATCAAAACCGATACTTGATAATACTTTTGGCTGTATGGAAGAAAAATAACCTAAATAATAAGTGACACCTGCAAGACCAGCCAAGCCTCCTGATATAACCATGGCTAAGACTGTATTTCTTCCAACATTAATTCCTGAGTATTTTGCTGCATTACGGTTGGAACCTACCGCTTTAAGTTCAAAACCAACTACTGTTTTGTCCATGACAAACTTTACTAAAATAGCGGTAATGATGGCTAATATAAAGCCCAATGGAATATCCATTTTCAAGTTGGCTATTTCTACATTTACTAAAGTTAATCTTGCTGCTTCTGAAATATATTTAGATTGTCTTGAAACAGGATCTATATAGTACATCTGAATAAAAAAGCTGATGACATATTGGGCAGTATAATTTAACATAATCGTAGATACGACTTCATTAATGTTAAATTTATATTTTAACCACCCTACTAATCCTCCTATTAATCCTCCAGCGACAAATCCGATTATCAAAACAAGCGGCTTTGCGATTATGGCATCTAAACCACTATAACCAACTATAATCGTCGCTATAAAACCAGAGACGAGCATTTGACCGGAAACCCCAATATTAAATAGACCCGCTTTAAAAGCAACAGCAACTGCCAAGCTTGCAAACACAAGTGGGGTCATGGCATTTAGCAAAATCAAAAAGTCAGTTAACATGCTCTTATAGCCAGCATAAGAAGGCTTAGGCAAGATTCCTGCCCCTTGGAATAAGTTATAAAATGCCTGTAAGGGATTTTTGCCAATTAATAGGATAACAACAGCCGCAGCTATAAAACTTATGATTATGGATATTAATGGAATGGTGATAGGCTGCCATTTCTCATTTCTTATTGGTCGAATAAGACTATCACTTAAGTTTTTTTTCCTTTTATCTTTACTCATGCTTTGCCCCCATCATATATTCGCCGACTTCATTCGTTGTTAAGGATTCACTGCTAGCAATTTTTTGAAGTTGGCCATTATATATAACTCCAATGGTATCCGCTACATTCATAATTTCATCTAATTCTAATGAAATAAGTAAGATCGCTTTTCCTTTATCTCGTTCTTGAATCATCATTTTATGAATATTTTCAATCGCCCCAATATCTACTCCCCGTGTTGGCTGAACGAAAATCATAAGCGGCGATTGTAACTCGATTTCGCGAGCAATAATGGCTTTTTGCTGATTACCGCCACTCATCGAACGAACTTGCGTCTTAATACCTTGTCCACTTCTAATATCATATTTATCAATCAAATGACTGCCAAATTGCTCAAATTCCTCTTTATTTAAGATTCCCTTACTAGAAAAGGGCTCCCTATAGTACTGCTTTAATGCTAAATTAGTTGATAAATCAAAATCCAAAAATAGTCCAAAGCTTTGTCTATCTTCAGGTATATAAGATATTCCCGTTTCTGTTCTGTTTCTTATACTTTCACTCGTAATGTCCTTACCCTCGAGGAGTATTTTCCCACCGCTAACCTTTGTTAATCCAGCAATGGCATCCGCTATTTCAACTTGACCATTATCTGCGACTCCAGCAATTGCAAATATTTCGCCGCTGCGGATGGTAAAGGATACATCTTTCACTACTTCAAATCCATCTTCATTTTTAACAGTTAGATGTTCTACCTTCAATACTTCCTCTTTAAACTGAGCTGGTACTTTTTCAGATTCAAAACTAACCTCTCTACCTACCATTAATTGAGCCATAAGATTAACCGATGTTGTCTTTACATCCAACACATCAATTAATTTACCTTTGTTCAATACAGCACATCGATTGGCCACTTTCTTAATTTCTTCTAGCTTATGTGTAATTAATATGATTGTTTTTCCACCGTTCCTTAAGCCTTCGATAATACCGAGCAAGTAATCAATTTCTTGTGGCGTTAAGACTGCAGTTGGTTCATCAAAAATAAGGATTTCTGCTTCACGATAAAGCACCTTCAAAATTTCTACCCGTTGCTGCATCGAAACAGTAAGATCAGCTATCCTTTTCGTAGGGTCCACTTCTAAACCAAATTTTTTAGACAGTTCTTCAATTTTACGATTGGCATTTCGAATATCTACGTATGGAAAGAGACCTGCGAATTTTTTCATAGGCTCTACACCTAATATGATATTCTCTGTAATCGTATAATCAGGGACTAACTTAAAATGCTGATGGACCATTCCAATGTTCAGCTTTGCCGCATGGTTCGGTGAACTAATTTGTACTTTATCTCCCCGAATATAAATTTCTCCTTCATCCGGTTCATACATTCCACTCAAAATACTCATCAGAGTTGATTTACCTGCACCATTTTCTCCAAGCAAGGCAAAAATTTCTCCTTTTTTAATACCAATGGATACATCATCATTCGCTACTATTCCAGGAAATCGTTTGGTTATATGTTTCATTTCTACAATATAATCAGACATCTTTCGTCTCCTTTTTCAGGAAAAATAATTTAAAAGAAGTTCATCATTCCCTAGTTTTACTTAAATTAGGAAATGATAAACTTCTAATGGTTCATTTCATTACTTTTTTCTATTTAATGTTATAACCCTGGAAACTTTTCTGGAGTATGGCCATTAAAATTAGATGCAGGTACAATTTTACCTTCTTGAACTAACTTGTAAGCTTCATTCATTTTACTAAGTGCATCCTCTGATAATTGATGACGGCCTTCTTCTTTTATAAAACCAGTTGAATCTGTATCTGCATAAAGAACGACATTTCCACCTTTAAAGCTTCCGTCAGCAACAGAATTTAATACCTTTTCAATATTCATAGCCATGAACTTTACCGCAGATGTTAATACGATATTTTCAGAACCATTTACACCTTCATCAAATTGGTCAACATCCACACCAATGACTTTAATATCGCCTTTAGCTTCCTTAACTGCTGTGAATACCCCATTACCAGTACCACCTGCAGCAACAAAAATGATATCTACACCTTGTTTCATTAACGCATTTCCAATAACTTTACCAGTTGCTTCATCTGCAAAAGATCCTGCGTAGTTACCACCCACATCGGCACCAGTTACATCCGTCCCAGCATAACCTGATAATTCAACCATTTCAACATTTTTTCCATATACTGCATTTACATAATTTACACCAGATTCAAAGCCAAATTGATAATTTACATTTGAAGGATAAGCTATCCCATTTACAACCGCTACTTTATTCGATTTTGTTTCAAGTGCTGCAGCCATTCCTGCAAAAAAGCCACTTTCTTGTTCAGCGAAATTCATCGCATATACATTATCGAATTCCTTTTGATCCCCTACAGGTGCAGGCTCTGAGTCATTTAAAATAAAAATTTTATCAGGATTTTCTACAGCAATACTAGAAACTCCAGCAAATTGAAACCCAGGTGTGATAATAACATCATAATCTGCCACAATATCAGCAACAGCTTGTATAGACGCTGCAGGATCGCCACTTTCTTCTCTAACAGCCTTTACTGTTGCTGTTGGATGCTTTTCAATAAAGCTCAAAATACCTTTATAATTATCTTCATTAAAGCTGGCATCATCAACACCTGAAGGGCTTGTTACTATGGCAATTTTTAATCCTTCTTCTCCTTTTCCAGACTTAGCTTCATTGTCATTAGCTGAGTCATTTCCGCATGCTGCCATTACTGCAGTCATTAAAGCTATAAATAATATCATTACAATTTTCTTTGTGCTTTTTGTCATTGAAATAATCCTCCTAAGTTAATCATGTTGAATTGCTGCTTGTGTAAAAATAAAAAAGCACCGATTTACACCGGTGCTTGACTTTAGGAAGGTAGATAATGGAGTTTATTTCCATACTTATATACACAACCTCGTAGTCAAGCTATTCACGGTAGCTTGGTAGAAACTTTCGGGCCACATCCCCAATATTATACGAGAATAACATTTATTTTATACTAACCCATAGTAACATCAGAAAATCCAACCGTCAATAAAAACACGAATACTTTTTTAAAATAAATCATTAATGTTCGGAAATTGAGTGAGTAGTGCGAATTATTAGCTAAGAATAAAAAATATTGATAACCACAATCCTTGTTGCAATCGATCAGGAAATATAATAAAAAAACAAAAAGCCGCGTGAGAGTCTATTCTCCGCAGCCTTATTAATATAGTGGGGCAATAGAACGTGTCCCGATTTTCCCAAAATACTTTATTAGCATAATAACTAAGCTTTAATTTTCCATTAAGACGGGTGCTCGGGACTTTCTGAGTAATCTTATCTTACAGTCATATTCAACAGCCATGGAGACATACATGTCCAAAGGGAAATTTTCCAATAAAAAGCTTCTCAAAAGTCTAATGACTTATGAGAAGCTTCTTTTTTCTGGTGAGGCGTTATTACATCATTCCGCCCATTCCACCCATACCGCCCATATCAGGCATTGCAGGTGCGTTTGGTTCTGGTTTGTCAGCGATAACAGCTTCAGTAGTTAGAAGCATAGCTGCTACGGAACCAGCGTTTTGAAGAGCAGAACGAGTTACTTTCTTAGGATCCACGATACCAGCTTCGATCATGTTAACCCACTCGCCAGTAGCAGCATTGAAGCCGATTCCAACTTCTTCGCGCTTTAAGCGGTCAACGATAACTGAACCTTCTAGGCCAGCGTTTTGAGCGATTGTGCGTACAGGCTCTTCCATCGCGCGTAATACGATGTTGATTCCTGTTTGGATATCGCCTTCTTCTTGTAGAGCAGCTACTTTGTTGTAAACATTAAGTAGAGCTACTCCACCACCAGATACGATTCCTTCTTCAACAGCTGCACGAGTTGCGTTTAGAGCATCTTCAATGCGAAGCTTGCGCTCTTTCAATTCAGTTTCTGTAGCAGCACCTACTTTAACAACTGCCACACCACCTGCTAATTTAGCTAAGCGCTCTTGTAATTTTTCTTTATCGAATTCAGAAGTAGTTTCTTCTAATTGAACACGGATTTGGTTTATACGAGAAGCGATTTGTGCGCTGTCTCCTGCACCTTCAACGATAGTTGTGTTTTCTTTCGTTACAACTACTTTAGAAGCGCGTCCTAAAGATTCGATTGTTGCAGATTTCAAGTCACGGCCTAATTCTTCAGTGATGACTTCACCACCAGTTAGGATCGCGATGTCTTCAAGCATTGCTTTACGGCGATCACCAAAGCCAGGAGCTTTAACCGCTACTGCATTGAATGTTCCACGAAGCTTATTCACTACTAATGTAGCAAGTGCTTCCCCTTCAACATCTTCAGCAACAAGCAATAATGGCTTGCCTTGTTGAACCACTTGCTCAAGAACTGGAAGGATTTCTTGAATGCTAGTGATTTTTTTATCAGTGATTAAGATATATGGATTATCAAGAATTGCTTCCATTTTGTCTGAGTCTGTTACCATGTATGGAGAAGCGTATCCACGGTCGAATTGCATACCTTCTACGACATCAAGCTCAGTTGTGAAGCCTTTTGATTCTTCGATTGTGATAACTCCATCGTTACCAACGCGCTCCATAGCTTCAGCGATAAGAGCACCAACCTCTTTATCATCAGAAGAAATAGCAGCAACTTGTGCAATAGACTCTTTGCCTTCGATTGGCTTAGCGATTGCTTGTAATTCTTCTACAGCAGTCGCAACCGCTTTTTCGATTCCTTTACGGATACCCATTGGGTTTGCACCAGCTGTTACGTTTTTAAGACCTTCGCGGATCATTGCTTGAGCAAGAACCGTTGCAGTTGTTGTACCGTCACCAGCAACATCGTTTGTTTTGCTTGCAACTTCAGCAACAAGCTTTGCACCCATGTTTTCGAAAGCATCTTCTAATTCGATTTCTTTCGCGATCGTTACACCGTCATTTGTAATTAACGGAGAACCGAATTTTTTCTCAAGAACCACGTTGCGTCCTTTTGGTCCAAGAGTTACTTTTACTGCATCCGCAAGAGCGTCTACTCCGCGAAGCATTGCGCGGCGTGCATCTTCACTAAATTTAATCTCTTTTGCCATAATAAATAACCTCCTCGAAATAGTTAAATAGGCAGTTCAAACCAAATAAAATTGTAAAGCTGTATGGCTAGATTAGCCAATAACAGCAAGAATGTCGTTTTCGCGTAAAATTAAATATTCTTTGCCTTCGTACTTCACTTCAGTACCAGCATATTTTGAGAAGATAATACGGTCGCCTTGAGCAACTTCAAGAGCTACACGCTCACCGTTCTCAAGAACGCGTCCAGTTCCAACAGCAACTACATTGCCTTCTTGAGGCTTTTCTTTTGCAGTGTCCGGCAAAACGATGCCGCTTGCAGTTTTTTCTTCAGTTTCAACAAGCTCGATAATAATTCGATCACCTAGTGGCTTTAACAAGTGAAACAACCTCCTCAATAAATATGTAAATTTTTTTATTAGCACTCTCATCTGCTGAGTGCTAACACAATTATTATATTAATGAATCTATTGCATATTTGCAAGAGTGAAGCTCAATTTTTTTGTAAAAAATATTTAAAGTGGGCTACATTATTTTTACAGTCATTGCCAAATGCTAGTTTATCCTTAATATCCACGCAGCAAACCATCTTTTTATGTCTACAATTTGAAACTTGGACCTTTTTACGGGTAAAATGAGGATTGATATACACAATGGATAAGGAGATAAAATATTGAAAAAAGAGTATTGGTATATTCTTATTGCTTATACAGGGATGCAATTATCGAGCTTAATCGGGGTCCCGTTCATTGCGTTTTGGGGAACACTATCCGGGAAAAGCATGGCCGATATGGAAACAATCGCTGTCACATCTTGGATTGTCATTAGCTTTACGATCACATTAATTATTACGTTGGCAATCCTCCGAAAAGAAATGAAGGAAAGCCTTTCTATGAGAAATGCAACTTCTGCAGGTACTTCCATAGCCTGGGCCATTGGCGGAGTATTCCTTGCATTATTTGCGCAATCTATTGCCGCCAATATAGAAAATTTAATCGGAATTGAAATGGGATCGGAAAACACACAGCAAATTATTAGGCTTATTCAAGCTTCACCCATAGTCGTTGTGATCAGCTCAATTATTGGGCCAATCCTAGAGGAAATTGTCTTCCGAAAGGTTATTTTCGGAACGCTTCATAAGCGGCTAAACTTTTTTCTTTCTGCCTTAATAAGTTCTGTTATTTTTGCTCTAGCTCACTTTGAGTTTGAACATATTCTGTTGTACTCAGCGATGGGCTTTACTTTTGCTTTCCTATATGTCAAAACAAAGCGAATTCTAGTGCCGATTTTTGCGCATGTGGCCATGAATACACTTGTCGTCATTATCCAATTTAACAGAGAAAATATTGAAAACTGGATAAAAGAAGTGGAAAAAATGCAAAGCTTTATTGGAGGATTTTTATGAGAAGGACACCATTGTTATCAGGCATCATTTATATTATTCTTGGGATCCTCTTTACCTATATCGCGATCCAAAGCATTCAAAGAAACGATGGCTGGGGAATATTTACTTACTTTCTTATTATTATCGCAACCCTTGACTTAGGTACTGGCCTGCGGATGGTTGCCTTTCATTTCAAAATCGTCAATAACAAACAAAGAAAATGAGCACTATACAAATGCTCATTTTCTTTGTTTAGCTTATTCTTCCTCTTGTGGATAATGCTTAAGAAAGTAGATAAGCGACTGCAGCTCCACAGCTAAATCGATATGATGAATTCTGATGGAGGACGGCACAGATAAACGTGCAGGAGTAAAATTCAAAATTCCTTTTACACTGCCTTGAACAATTCGGTCAGCAATCGGTTGGGCTGCAAGAGCAGGAACAGTTAAAATCACAACTTGAATTTGTTCGTCCTCGATTACTTTTTCTAGATCACTCATATGGAATATCGGTACATCCCCAATGTATGTGCCAACTTTTCCTTCGTCTACATCAAAGGCTACTTCAATTTTCGTATTATTGTTTTTGAGGAAATTATAGTTTAAAAAGGCAGTGCCTAAATTACCAACCCCAATAAGAGCTACCTTCGTTAATTCATCCTGATCTAACGTTTTCCGAAAAAAGGTAAGCAAATAATTTACATTATAGCCATACCCTTTTTTCCCTAAAGCGCCAAAGTAGGAAAAATCCCGCCGAATTGTAGCAGAATCAACTTTTACCGCTTCACTTAATTCTGCAGAAGAGACTCTTTGTTTCCCAGAAGCATGCAAATTTTTTAAGAATCGATAATATAAAGGAAGCCGTTTGGCCGTTGCTTGTGGAATTTTTAATGACTCATTCGCCATTATCTTATCTCCTCTCGTAGAAACCTTTACGTTTGCTCATATGACAAATGTTTTATCAGTTAGCAGCTTTACTTCTTTAAATACACAATACATTATAACAAGGAATCCCTTTTAAAATCCCCATTTTTTCCGCCTGTCTTTTCTACTAAATAGGTTTTGCCAATGACCATCCCTTTATCAACAGCCTTACACATATCATAAACTGTTAAGGCACATACAGATGCTGCTGTTAACGCTTCCATTTCAACTCCAGTATGACCCTTTGTTTTGACCGTAGCTTCAATGAGCAGTGTATATTCTTCTTGATCGACATTCCATGAGTAGGAAATATCTACTCCCGTTAAAGGAATGGGATGACACATCGGAATAATTTCCCATGTTTTCTTGCATGCCATCACACCCGCAACTTGTGCTACGGCGAGGACATCTCCTTTTTTCATTGTATTCAAAGTGATTTTTTCATATATTTCTTGATTAACTGTAATACTTGAGTGAGCAATCGCAGTTCGGACCGTCACAGATTTCTCGCTAATATCGACCATCTTTGCTCTGCCTTCTTGATTAAAATGGGTAAAATCAGACATTAATAACACCTCACAACAAAATCATACACTATTTTTAGCCAAATGTGTAAAACACTTCACAATAATTCAAGTCCATCCTCACACACATTGCCCAACAAATATGAATGAGTTACACTTATTCTATAAAGCTTGAGGTGAACAAAAATGATTTTATTACAAGTCAATCAATTAATAAAGAACTTTGGTGCTGAAGTTATATTATCGAATATAAAGCTTGAAGTACAAACTAGAGATAGAATTGCCCTTGTGGGGCGCAACGGGGCTGGCAAGTCCACGCTTTTAAAAATGATAGCTGGCCAAATGTCCTATGATTCCGGTGACATTATTAAGCCTAAGGAAGTGGAAATCGGCTACCTTGCCCAAAATACCGGACTCGAGTCAGAAAGATCCATTTGGGATGAAATGTTAACTGTATTCGAGCATCTGCAAAAGCTTGAAAAGGAATTGCGGAAGCTCGAAGGTGAAATGTCTGATCCGCAAGCAATGGCTAATCCCGAAAAATATGAACGCATCTTAAAAGAATACGATGATCGGCAAGTTCAATTTAAAGAACAAGGCGGTTATCAGTACGAATCAGACATTCGCTCCGTTCTTCATGGACTGAACTTTCAATCCTTTAGCTATGATACGAAAATATCCACTTTAAGCGGGGGGCAAAAAACGAGGCTTGCTCTAGGAAAACTGCTGTTAAAGAAGCCTGATATTTTAATTTTGGACGAGCCTACCAACCATCTAGACATTGATACTTTATCTTGGCTTGAGCAATATTTGCTAACGTATGACGGGGCCATTTTAATCGTTTCCCATGATCGATATTTTTTAGATAAAGTCGTCTCCCAAGTCTATGAATTATCAAGAAATCAAAGCAAAAAATATATCGGTAACTACAGCTCTTATCTTGACCAAAAAGCGGCAAACTATGAACGTGACTTGAAGCAATTTGAAAAGCAGCAGGAAGAAGTAGCTAAACTGCAAGACTTTATTCAACGCAATCTGGCTCGGGCCTCCACAACCAAAAGGGCACAGAGCCGCAGAAAACAGCTGGAGAGAATGGAATTAATGGATCGTCCTTTAGGGGATGAGAAGTCTGCTAATTTCGGTTTCCAAATTGAAAGGCAAACAGGCAATGAAGTGCTGAAGGTGGAATCTGTTGCTGTAGGATACAATGATGAAATGATTTCGAAAAATATTTCCTTCCGAATTACTCGTGGAGAAAGTATAGCCCTTGTGGGACCCAATGGAATTGGCAAATCCACACTTTTAAAAACGATTATTGAGAAACTTCCTTCACTTGCAGGAAGTATACACTACGGATCTAACATAGCCATTGGCTATTATGATCAGGAACAGGCTGAGCTCACCTCGAACAAACGTGTACTTAATGAACTTTGGGATGAATATCCACTTACACCAGAAAAGGAAATCCGAACTGTGTTAGGAAACTTCCTCTTTTCGGGTGATGATGTACTAAAAACCGTCTCGACTTTAAGCGGAGGAGAGAAGGCTCGTCTAGCATTGGCAAAATTAATGATGCAAAAAGCCAATTTCTTAATACTGGATGAGCCAACAAACCATCTCGATTTAGATAGTAAAGAGATATTAGAAAATGCTTTAATCGATTATCCTGGAACAATTCTGTTTGTTTCTCATGATCGCTATTTTATTAATCGAATTACTACAAAGGTTCTTGAGCTTCACGAAAATGGAGCAACTGAGTTTCTTGGCGATTACGATTATTATGTTGAGAAGAAGCAAGAACAGGAAGAGTTAAAAGCTTTGGACCTTGCAGAAAAGTCCTCCTTCCCTACTCACGTAAATCAAGATAAAAGCAGCTATCAGATGGATAAGGAAGCAAAAAAGTTAGAAAGACAAAAACAGAGAAGATTAGAAGAAGTTGAAAAGCTTATCGGGGGATTGGAGGCGCAAATTGCTGAATTCGAACAGCTTCTGTGTGAGCCCGAAATATATCAAGATCATGAAAGGGTCTTGGAAATAACGAAAGAAAATAACGAGGCAAAGACCAAATTAGAAGAATTAGTTGAAGAGTGGACTGTACTAGCAGAGTAGCAGAATAATTTTTTTGCTGAAATTTGACCCAGGAGTTTATTACTCCTGGTATTTTTTTATCCACAAAATTATTCACATAAAAACAACTGAAGTAATGGGATTCCACAGACTTTTCCACATTATCCACATTTAATTGGCTTTTTATCCACATTATACACATAAAATTTAAACAATTGCCATTTTATCCACAAAAAACGTCCAAGTAGTAACTGGGACGTTTTTCTTATATTCGAATTAGTTGTGGATAGTAATTTCAAGACCTGGGTTCGCATTTAATGCCATAGTTGATCGCACACCTTTTTCAAATAGGATACTCCCGGCAGCTGCGATCATTGCCGCATTATCCGTACATAAATGTAGTGGCGGGATGACCAATTCAATCCCAGGCAGCTTGTCAAATTCCTTCTGTAACACTGAGCGCAAACCCTTATTGGCCGCAACCCCACCTGCTAATAATACTTGTTTTACCTTATATTCTTCTACAGCTTTCAGCGTTTTAGTAACAAGGACATCAATCACACTTGCCTGAAAGCTTGCCGCCAGATCTTCTGGGGAAATCTTTTCCCCACGCTGTTCAGCATTGTGGACAGTGTTGATAACTGCAGATTTTAATCCGCTAAAACTAAAATCATAAGACCCTTCATCCAGCCACGCTCTCGGTAAGTTAATGGTGGCTTCCCCAACATGTGCTAACCGGTCAATATGAGGTCCACCCGGATAAGGAAGATTCAAGGTTCTAGCTACTTTATCATACGCCTCTCCAGCAGCATCATCCCTTGTTTCACCAATGACCTCAAAGTGGCCATTTTCTTTCATAAAAACCAGCTCTGTATGTCCGCCAGAAACAACAAGGGAGAGTAACGGAAATTCTAGCTCTGTAACAAGGCGGTTCGCATAAATATGACCTGCAATATGATGCACACCCACTAATGGGATATTATGAGCAAAGGCAAGCGCTTTTGCAGCGTTTACGCCCACTAATAATGCACCGACAAGGCCTGGACCTTCTGTGACTGCAATTGCATCCAAATCATCGAAGCTTAGTTCTGCCTGTTTTAATGCTTCCTCAAGAACAATGGTTATCTGTTCCACATGGTGCCTCGAAGCAATTTCAGGTACAACGCCTCCGAACCTTTTATGACTTTCTATCTGTGATGCCACAATATTTGAGGCAATTTCCCTGCCGTTTTTGACAATCGCTACCGATGTTTCATCACAGCTTGTTTCAATACCCATAATATATTGATCTTTATTCATTATAAATTCACCCACATTACTAATGCATCTTCTCGATTATCAGTATAATAACTTTTTCGAATGCCTCCATCCTGAAAGCCTAGCTTTCTGTACAAAGACTGGGCAATAGAATTGGTCACACGGACTTCAAGTGTCATCGTTCGAGCGCCCATTTCTGAGGATATCTCCATGATCTTCTTCATTAATGCTTCTCCAAGCTTCAACCCTCGGTATTCAGGCAAGACGGCTACATTTGTAATATGCGCCTCATCAACGATTACCCAAACCCCGCAGTAGCCAATTAATCTTCCTTCATCCTCTAATCCGATATATACGGCAAATTTGTTTTGTTTAAATTCGTTTTTAAAAGCTTCTTCCGTCCACGGCAATGTAAATGAGGCATGTTCAATTTTCAACACCTCATTAACATCTTTTTCACTTAAAAAACGAAAAGTGAAAGAATTCGTCATTATGTTCTTCCTCATCATTACTTTTTCTCTTTGTTAGCCTTTAGCCAATTCGTTTCCGCTTCTGCCAAACGGATATAGTTAGGAACGAAGGAATGTATATCCTCCCCTTCTTTATCTCTTCCTAGCAAAGCAAGCTCTGACGGCCGGGGATTTTGTTCCGTGATTTCTGCAAAAACAGCCTGGTCTCCAAGAAGATCCTTCAGAATAGGCTGATGCAACGGCAAATCATTACCGATAAATAGAATTCTCCGTTCCTGTTCCTTTAGCTTTGCTGCCCATTCTGTTGATAATAAAAGCTGATCTTTTTGTAAAGTATGTATGTTTCCATCAACAAATTGGTAGAGACCTGTATAGATTTGTCCTCTTCTTGCATCGAATAGTGGAGATATAGCACCCTCGAAATAACGTCCAGCTGATGCAGCAGAAACTTCTAGGCTTGAAATTCCCACTAATGGGATGTTAAGGGTCCAAGCTAATGTTTTCGCAATGGTAACGCCAATTCTAACACCTGTGTAAGAGCCTGGCCCTTTAGCTACAACAATTTTTGAAAGGTCAGCTGGCTTTATATCACAATCATGCAATAAAGCTTCAATAGCTGGCATGACCCGTATGGAGTGATTCTTTTTTAGATTTGTGATATATTCGCCTTTTACTTGATCCCCATCCAATATCGCAACACCTAACGTATAATTAGATGTATCAATAGAAAGCACCTTCATCCTAATATCTCCTTACATAACTCCTCGTATCTTTTACCCTTTGGTTCTAATACAAATCTTCTGGAACCATCCTCACCTAGAAAAAGAGAAATCGTCAACAATTCAGCAGGCAACTGACTTTCTATTAAATGAGCCCATTCAACAACTGTCACCCCATCCCCTTCAAAGTATTCATCAAATCCTAGATCTTCAAAGGAATCTTCTACTCGGTAAACATCCATATGATATAACGGAAGCCTGCCTTGATATTCCTTAATAATGGTAAAAGTAGGACTGTTAACATTTCTATTAATTTCTAACCCAATGGCCAATCCTTTCGTAAACGTGGTTTTCCCTGCGCCAAGATCGCCTTCAAGAGCGATGACATCTCCGGGCTGCAGAAGGGTGGCCAGACGTTTTGAAAATTCCATCGTATCATCAGGATGTTTCGAAATAAACTCATATATACTCATAATAATTGATCACCATTATTTTTCTTAAATTGGAATAACTAACTCAACTGATTATTATCAAAAAAACCTTAGGATGCATCCTAAGGGTATCTTTCATATATAGTGTACATGATTTTAAATCTGCTAGCAAAATATGCTGTGCAAAATAAAAAAAGACGAAACCTAGTTTCGTTCTTGTTTAAGCATGTAAATGGCGGTCCGGACGGGACTCGAACCCGCGACCTCCTGCGTGACAGGCAGGCATTCTAACCAACTGAACTACCGGACCATATTAAATTTTTTATTAAAAGTGACCCATACGGGATTCGAACCCGTGTTACCGCCGTGAAAGGGCGGTGTCTTAACCGCTTGACCAATGGGCCATACATAAATATCTCTGGCGGAGAAGGAGGGATTTGAACCCTCGCGCCGCTTACGCGACCTACACCCTTAGCAGGGGCGCCTCTTCAGCCTCTTGAGTACTTCCCCATAAATGGCTCCGCAGGT